>SKVE01000043.1 GCA_007129635.1 Planctomycetaceae bacterium | reverse complement strand
TTGGCTGAAATACAAGTGTCCGGGACCGAGCCGGCTTCGGGCGAGGTGATCGCCGATGGGAACACGACCGTCGAGGGCAGCCAGTTTACCGCGAGGGCCTGGCGCGTCTCCTACGCCCGTGCCAAGGAACTGCTGATCCTGCAAGGCGATGGACGAAACGATGCCGAACTGTGGCTCAAAGGCAGCGTCACCCCCGACGCGGCCGCTCAGCAGATCCGCTTCTGGACCCACAATAACAGCATCCAAGTCGATGGTGCCCGCTTTTTCCAGCTCAGCCACACCGGATGGCTGGGCCGCTGAGAAGTTAAGCCCCTTAACAAATGCCTCGCTCGAAAGGTATACTCGGCATCTTGTCGTTGTGTCTTAGCCCCCCGTCAGGCTGAAACGATGTCGCCCGAGTTCTTCCTTTCACGAACAAGTACCTAGCGAGATGCATCCAGAGAGTTTCGTAGAGAATTCTCCATTGCCAACGGCCGTCGTCCATTCGGCCGTATTCACTAACCACGATACGGGAATGGGGCATCCGGAATCACCGCTGCGTTATACGGTCGTCGTCAACGCCTTGAAAAAGACGGAACTGCACCGTCGAGTCCTTTGGCTGGACCCGCGAGAAGCGGATGAATCGGAGATCGCTCGATGTCACACAGAAAGCTATATCGAGATCGCTAAGCACGATATTCAATGCGGACATCAATATCTGAGCACCGGCGACACGGCCGTCTCCCGTTGGTCATGGAAACCCGCTTTGAACGCGGTGGGCGGAACTTTCTCGGCCGTCGATGCTTTGATGGATGGTCGCGCCAAGAACGCCTTTTGCATTGCACGGCCTCCTGGCCATCACGCGACACCAAATCGAGGTATGGGCTTCTGCGTTTTTAACAACATCGCTGCAGCCGCCCGATATGCTCAGCGGCATCATGGGATTGGCAAGGTGTTGATCGTCGATTGGGACGTGCATCACGGCAACGGGACTCAAGATGTGTTTTACGAAGACGATTCGGTCTTATTCTTCAGCACGCACCAGTGGCCCTGGTATCCGGGCAGTGGTGCGCGCGACGAGACCGGGCATGGTCGTGGTTTGGGGACGACGATGAATCGGCCTTTTCCGGCGGGGGTTGGGCGAAAAGAGATCGTCGGGGTGTTCGGCGACGAGATGCGGTCGGCAGCCGAGCGGTTCAAGCCCGAACTGGTTTTGGTTTCGGCGGGTTTTGATTCCCGACACGGCGATCCTTTGGGCCATTTTCAGTTGGATGACGAGGATTTTGCCGACTTGACCCGCATCATGCTGGAAACGGCCGACCAATTTGCGAACGGTCGATTGGTCTCGGTGTTGGAAGGAGGCTACAATCTAGAGGGGCTGGCGATGGCGTGTAAGGCTCATTGTCGAACGCTGGCCGAACACGGTGGTCTTCCGCCCGCTTTCGATTCGCCTCCTTCGCTCCAAAGCCAGATCCCGCCCAGCGGCTTCGACGAATTCGAGTGGTAAGTACCGGGAAAATGCAGATTCGAAACTCGCTTCTTTCGGCGATGATGGTCCTGATGGTCCTGATGGGACTGCTGTTCGCACAGGGCTCTGCCGGGGGCCAGGAAGCCGCCGATGGCGATGCGTCGGCGTCTGCGGGACGGGTCTGGACCGACGACACCGGACAACATCGGGTTCGCGCAACGCTGATCGACATCGATCAGAAAGCCGTGATCTTAGAAACCGACTCGGGCCAGCAGATCACCGTACCGCTGAATCGATTGAGCACCGCGGATCAACAGTATGTTCGGCAGCAATCGACAGCCTCCGCCGAGTTCCTCCCCGAGCAGATGCAGTTGCGTTACGCCAATCCGAAGCAGTTCCTGGTGCGAGTTGGCGTGGAGATCACCGGCAGCCAAGGAGCTTGCAACCAGATCGTGGTGACCTTTCCGCTGCCCATGTCGTGGCCTGAGCAGCACGTCGAGATCTTGGACGAGGATATTTCACCCGGCGTGCAGCGAGTAACCACGCGCATTCTGAACGAGGGGGTCCGTCAAGTCGAGTTCCGCGTGCCGCGATTGGTCGCCGGCCAATCGGCGCATGTGATCTACACGTTGCGTATCGAACGTTCCCACATCCTGCCGCCGGAACAGCCGCACGCGCTTCGTTTCGCATCACCCGTTGGCCGCGACCTTCGCCCGTATCTGGCCGAGAGTCCGTACATCGAGATCGGTCATCCGCGAGTCAAGGCGGCGGTGTCCGAGATTCCCATCGATGCTTCTCAATCGGCTTGGCAGCAGGTCGAGACCATCTACGATTGGACGCGAGCCCGCATCGCGCACTACGAGGGCGTCCGACCGCTGCAGGGAGCGCTGCGGGGTTTGGAAACCGGTAGTGGCGATTGCGAAGAAATCACCTCGCTGTTCGTCGCCCTGTGTCGATTGAGGGGCATCCCCGCACGTTGTGTGTGGGTCGAGGGCCATACCTACCCCGAGTTCTATCTGGAGGATCCGAACGGCAACGGTGTCTGGATCCCTTGCGAATCGTTGGGGGATCGAGTGTTCGGCGGCATGCCCAGCTATCGGCTGCTACTGCAAAAGGGCGACCGTTTTACCATGGCTCAAAAACGGGGGCCTCAGCGGTACGTCACGCCAACGATCAGCGGGACCGTGGATCGCGACGGTGCCCAACCGATCCTCCGCGAGATCCTGGAACAAGAGGAAATCCAGTAACTACGATGAGCGTGTCTCTGATCGTTGCCATGTCGGAAAATCGCGTCATCGGCCAGGCCGGTCAGTTGCCGTGGCGGCTGAGTTCCGATCTTCGCCGCTTTCAGCGGCTGACCATGGGCCATCATCTGGTCATGGGACGCAAGACCTGGGAATCGATCGGCCGCCCATTGCCCGGCCGGACATCGCTGGTCCTGACTCGCCATCCGGATTACCGGGCTCCAGGAGCTTGCATCGTGCCCGATCTATCGTCGGCCATCCAAGCCGCCAACGGCGACGAAGAGGTGTTCGTGATTGGCGGCGGCCAGATTTATCGCGAGGCGTTGCCCCTGGTCGGTCGGATCTATATGACGCTGGTCCATGCCCACGTCGATGGCGATACCATGTTTCCGGAACTGGATGCCCAGACCTGGTACGTGACCGAACGGTCCGCGAGGTATCCGTCGGATCAAAAGAACCAGTACGAGCACAGTTTCTTGATCTACCAACGCAACGTCACGCAGCCGGTTGCAGTCGTCGATTCGGCACGAATTGTTGGACATCCAACGTCGCGATGATGATGTTGTTGCAGATCGTGACTCGATCCTCTTCCTGACAGACGATGTCATACGAGGCTTTGGCCGCGGACCGAGGGGCGTCGATCGGTTCGACGGGCAACGATGCAACCAGCGCCTGACCATTGCGGCAAACGGGGATTCGGTGCGGCACCTGAATGTTTAACCGCACCAGCGCATCGGGCACGGTGATCAGCTTGCCCGCCAGCACATACGTGCGACGAGATCCCCTGCGGGGGAAACCGTCGGTCAAGTCCCGGTCCTGACATTCGCTGCGAAAGATGGCGACATGACGCGGCGACTGGAATCCGAGTCGCACCTTGGCACCGGCAATGCGACCGCCTTGCTGGTCCAAGATTTCTTGGACCGTCACCAACACCTCGTCGCCCACCACCACGCTCTCGTTTCGTCGTCGACTCAATACCAGCATCAGGAGTCCTTTCCGTGCAGGAGTTCGGAGATGGCTTGCTGAACGTCACGCCTATTGTGCCATTTCCTGCGACTTCACCGCGATACGAATTTAGGCGAAACGCACTTCCCCCGGAAGAACTAGGATCATCTGCAGCGTAGGACGGATTGCCAAAAAAAACGGGCGGCTGAACGCCGCCCGATCGGAAGACTCTGGTCCCGCTTGCCTATCAGCAGAACACTATCGATTCACCTCGACGCCAAACGTCACGCCGACCAAATGCAGGTCCTGCGAGTTGTACCCGATGAACC
>SKVE01000276.1 GCA_007129635.1 Planctomycetaceae bacterium | reverse complement strand
GCAAAAAAGGTTAAGAGGGACGCGTCGCGACTTGCGCCGCGACGCGTTATCCATACGAGTGGATTTACGAAGTCGACGCGATGGCTGCCGGATAGGCGCCCGTTTCGTCATGGACTTCCTCTCCGGTTACCGGCGGATTGAACACGCAGACCAACCGCAACTGAGTCTTGGCACGCAGGCAGTGGTGATCGTGCTGGTCCAGGGCGTAGACCACGCCCGGCCGAATCGGGTAAACCGGTCCATTGGGAAGCAACTCGATCTCGCCCTCGCCTTCGATGCAATAAACGGCCTCCAAGTGGTTGCGGTAGCACATCGTCGTCTCGGTGCCAGCGTAGATCAACGTATCGTGCAAAGAAAAACCCATCTTGTCACCAGCCAACAGCAGGCGGCGACTGTTCCAGTTGGTTGCGCGGATATCCCGCGCCGTCCCCGGGATATCCGCTAAATCTCGAACCAGCATGTTGTCCTCGCTTCTTGTGTGTCGAATTCAAAGGGGGAAGAAACCGGTTATTCGGCTGTCGCCAGCTCTTCTCGCAACGACTGGCTTTCCATGACCGTGCGGCAACTGTCTCGAATGATCTCCAACCCCTCTTCAAGCACTTCATCTTCGATGGTCAACGGAGGCAGGAATTTTAGGACCTGATCTTCCGCGCCACTGGTTTCGATGATCAAGCCGCGGCGATAAGCTTCGGCGCTGATCATTCCGGCCAGCGCGGGACACGCATCACAAGCGATTCCCTGGATCATCCCGCGCCCGCGAATCTCTACCTCAAACGGCGTGATCTCCTCCGCGATCTTCTCCACGCCATCGAGCATCATCTGGCCCTTGCGTTTCAAGTCTCGCGCAAAATTCGCGTTCTTCCAAAACAGTTCCAGGGCTGCGGTCGCCGAGACGAACGCCAGATTGTTTCCGCGAAAAGTTCCGTTGTGCTGCCCCGGTTTCCATTGATCCAGCTCGGATTTCATCAAAACGATGGACATGGGCAGGCCGTAGGCGCTGAGCGATTTGGACATCGTCACGATGTCCGGTACGATTCCCATGGGCTCGAAACTGAAGAACGTCCCGGTACGACCACAGCCGACCTGGATATCGTCGACGATCAACAACATGTCGAATTCGCGACACACTTCGGCCAACCGCTGCAGCCATGGTTGCCCGGCTACGTTCACGCCTCCTTCGCCCTGAACGGTTTCCACAATCACGGCTGCCGGCAGATCTAAACCGCTGCTGCCGTCGACCAGCATCTTTTCAAAGTAGTCCAGCGTATCGACATCCGATCCCAGGTATCCGTCGTAAGGCACGAAGGAAACATTGTTTAATGGGACGCCTGCTGCGTCACGAAAGTGGCTATTGCCGGTCGCCGCCACCGAACCGAGGCTCACCCCGTGAAAACCATTGGTGAAGGACACGACGTTTGTCCGGCCAGTGATGTTCCGAGCCAGCTTGAGTGCGGCTTCTACCGCATTGGTCCCTGTCGGGCCGGTGAACTGCACTTTGAAGTCCAATTCCAGGGGCCACAGCACCGTCTTTTCCAGCACTTCCAGGAACCGAGCTTTGGCACTGGTGTGCAGGTCCAAGCCATGGATGACGCCGTCCTGCTCCATATACTCAATCAACCTGCGTTTAATCACCGGATTGTTGTGACCGTAGTTCAGCGTTCCAGCACCCGCCAGAAAATCGATGTAACGCCGCCCCTGCTTATCGTACAAAAATGCATTGGTAGCTCGCGAGAACGTGGCAGGGAAATTGCGGCAGTAACCGCGAACATTCGATTCCAGTCGTTGAAAAACAGTCATGAGACACCATTCCTTTCGCTAAACGTAGATGGGAGAGGTCCCATCCGATAGAGATCCTCGGATTCGTGCTGCTCCACTCCGTGGAACAACTCCGCTGGAAACAGCCTTCGATGAGTGATCGCCACCCCCAGGCGGCGAGAAAAACTGGTGAACAGACGTATCGAGGCAGTATTCGTCGCCGTGATGGTCGCCTCGACAAAATGCACGCGACCACCGGAAGCTCGTCGCACCAGTTGGTCAAGCATGCCGCCAGCAACCCCGGCACCACGGGCCGACGATGCCACCGCGATCTGCCAGACGAAAAGTACGCCGGGATCCTCGGGCGGACGATACGCAGACACGAATCCGATGAAGTCGGACCCCCTTTCTGCTGCAATACACGTCCCATGAAAATGGTGGCACAGCAACAGGTGCGCATAGTGCGAATTCACATCCAGATTCCCGCTGTCCCGAATCAATCCTGTCACTGCAGGAGCGTCCTGGACAGTGGGATGGCGATAAGATACAGCCAACATCGCTTTTGATTCTACCTCGATCTTACTTCCTCCGAAGGCTCATGTTTCCTGAAACTGTGGCCAAAACCGATCGTCACCAGGGGAACCGCGCCGTTGGAATTACCATCCAAGTGGGCTGTAGGGTGTGAAGGCACCCAATATAACCGGTAACGGGCTTTGCCAATTCTCTTCAAGGGGGGATTCTATCACGAGCCGCTCGTTGGAACAACCCCCCATGACCATCCGCAGGTCAAATAACAGGATGTGAAGCGGAAAGATGCCCAGCTTTTTGAATGCGAGTCAGGGCGTATTGTCCCGTGGGATGCGGCGAGCTTGGACGATACGTGGCAGGCGAGCCGCGTCGTTCAATACCGAAATCGACTCGAAACACACGAGGTTCTGAAAAGCTTGGTGGACGGCATCTTCGATCATCGGGCTGATCTCGACCAAAAGCCAGCCGCCGTCCACCAGATGTTCTGCCGCCTGAGGGATCAGCCGCTCGATGATCTCGACACCCGTCTGGCCACCGACCAACGCCACGCGAGGTTCATGTTGGCGAATGTCGGGCCTGAGCGTTTCCCACTCGCTGCGGCTGACGTAGGGTGGATTGCTGACAATCAAATCGAATCGAGCCTCATTGGGCAGGGGGGCCAGCAGATCCCCACACAGCAGCTCGATTCGATCGGCGACCTGGTGCCGCACTGCATTGCGACCGGCGACTTCCAACGCCGCCGGACTGATGTCGATGGCCGTTACGCGGCTGGTGGGAACATGCCGCGCGACGCTGACGGCGATCGCGCCGGACCCGGTGCCAACATCGACGATGCGAATCGGCGGAGGAGCGTCCTTTTGCTGTCGGCACAGGTCGACCACAAGCATCACCAGATCCTCCGTCTCCGGCCGGGGGATCAGGACCTCGGAAGTGACTTCGAACGACAGCGAGTAGAATTCACGAAATCCGACAAGGTAGGCGACCGGTTCGCCTGCCGAACGCCTCTTGACCAAGTCCCGGAACACGGCCCGAACCGGCTCGGCCACCGGATCATTAAATGACGTGTACAGCTCGATCCGCTGGCACCCACAGGCCGTCGCCAACAGAACCTCGGCATCCAGACGCGGTGCCTCCGCCCCCTGACGTTTCAAATAGTCGGTGGTCCACGTCAGCAAACGTCCGACAGTCCAGGATTCGGTTTCTGCCATCAGTCCAGATCCATCGAACCCCGCAATTGCTCGCGGTCGTGATCGATCAGACCATCGGTCAAATACTGCACATTTCCGGCCAGGATCTGATCCAGCTTGTACAACGTCAGGTTGATGCGGTGATCCGTCACGCGGTTCTCCGGAAAGTTATAGGTGCGGATCCGTTGGCTGCGGTCCCCGGAACCGATCATGGTCTTGCGTTCCTGAGCCCGTTTGGCTTCTTCCTGCGATTGGAAGTGATCGTACAGGCGGGACTTGAGAATCCGCAGCGCTTTGGCCAAATTCTTGTGTTGACTCTTTTCGTCCTGCATCGCGACCGCGATCCCCGTTTCGTGATGCGTTAGTCGCACGGCCGAGGCCGTCTTGTTGACATGCTGGCCGCCGGGACCACTGGCGTGGTAGATGTCTTTCCGGTAATCGTCTGGTTTCAAGTCGATTTCGACATCCTCCGGTTCGGGCAGCACGGCGACGGTCGCG
>SKVE01000069.1 GCA_007129635.1 Planctomycetaceae bacterium | reverse complement strand
GTCCGTCGTACTGAAAACCTCATCGTCCCATCCTAAACACAAACGTCCCGATTTTCCATGGGGCGCTAGTAATCGCCGCGGATCGGTTGTCCGTCATCGCGGCACATCAAACGCTGGTACAAGCCGAGTTGCTCAGTCGGCCCAACGCCTGTCGCGCTGTAGACCGGCCGGTGCTCGATCGTCTCGCTGATGAAACGCACGGAGCCATCGGCCAAACAAAAGTTCGCTCCGCCCGGATGCAAGCTGCCGAACCCTTGACTGGCCCCCGGTGGTGTGTCGAGTCCATGATTTTCGTCGGGACTGCCCCTGTTGCCCGAGGGGGGAAACGGCGCGCCGGCAGGCTGATTCAGCCGTGCACCCGACCAACTGACCACGAAATAGACACTGCTGTGAGCCATTCCGTTGGTATTGGCAACTCCCACCCAAGCACCGGACCGGCGGATCAGCGTATCGGCTTCCCCGATCGCCAGCGTGTTGCTGGTGCCATCGATGATGTCTGCCATTCGTGTCCGACTGTTTCCGAAGAAAACCCCCCGGCTATCGCGCGAGACCGTGCTCCCTCCGGGGGAATGCTGCGGCGAGAGGATGCCTGCGACGCCCTTATAGTTACTGACGCTGGGCTGAATCCCTGCGATGCCGTTGCGACCACGGCCGCCGGGGGGCAAAACCCGATTGCCATCGAATCCCGTATCGCTGGGACAGAGGAAGGCACCTAACGGCGTTAGCTGAACCAATTCGACAAGGTCCGGCGGCAGCGAAGCGATCACGACGTCCAGGTTGGCGCGGGTGACCTGCAACCGATCGTGCAAAGGGCTCTGCTCGATGAACGGCAACGTCAGCGCGCCCCAGCCCCAACCCTGAGCGTTGCTGGTGCGGATGAAACCAGACGGAAAAGTCTGATACGTGTCGTGGTAATTGTGAGTCGCCAACCCCAATTGCTTCAAATTGTTGACGCATTGCATGCGTCGAGCCGCTTCGCGAGCCGCCTGAACGGCCGGCAGCAGCAAGGCCACCAGGACACCAATGATTGCAATCACAACCAACAGTTCGACAAGGGTAAAACCGCGTTTGAAAGAGTTTGACCGATACATGAGTAATTACCTCTCCCCAAAACAAGTGACAGGACAGAAACACGAAAATCGAAAAAGGACGGGGCACTGTTCGGCGTGGGTCTCTGACCCCGCCGAAACCGGGGCACTGTTCGGCGTGGGTCTCTGACCCCGCCGAAACCGCCGACCTTCGGTCTCCCAGGCCAGTTTTGTTAGTGACTCGAAGAAAAAGCACGGACCAAGTTGTGGAAAAGCACTCTAACACCACTTGAAACATTGACGTTCTATTGAGACACCAGCGCGAAATCGATCTCGTTGTTGCCAGCCCGGATCTCTTCCCGCAATTCGCTCGTCCGATTGAATTTTGCCGGAAGCTTCTCCGGTGCGGCTGGGATCGGTGGCTCCGCATCCGAATCGCCTTCCTGAAACGTCGTGATTCTGACCGTATGGGGACCGATGACTGCTCCCCGCGTGCTGTGGTCATACATCATCGTGTACAGGCCCTGTGAGTCGGTCAGGCCATACGAGGCCGGCCCCGCCGCGTCAGGCTGGAATATGACGGTGGCATTCGGCAACGGTTGGCCATCCAACGTGACCATGCCGCTGACCCGGCCAAGGTCCGATCTGCCTCCGCCACAACCCAAAATAACCACTCCGAAAAGCAGGGCGAACCAACCAAAACGGGGAAAACCGGATCGAGTCAGTTTCTTCATCCTGTCAGCTCCTATGACAACGTGCAGACTGCAACCCCGTGCGACAAGTTGCCGACGATCGAGGAGAATCGACGGACTCCTTCCATTCTACGAAATGGAAACTTGAATTGCATTGTCAATTTGCGTAAAATCATTGGCATTTTCACTACTTCCGGATGCCAGCCTTTGGCTGTGCGGCCTTCGACATTCGGCTTGTCCAACCACGAGAATCCGATGGCATTGAAAGACACACCGCCCCGGTCATCACCGCCGCCAAGCCAGAATGGCGCCGGGACTGCCGCGAATCCAGGCCATCGCGACATCCTTCTGGCGCTCAGTTGGTACTATCCCGAGATCCACCGCGGGGTGGCGAGTTTTGCGAGCGAACGGGCTTGGCATGTGACGTTTGATTTTGATGATCCCATTCCCATGCACTGGAATGGTGATGGAGTCATGACGCTGCTGGGGGTGCGGCAGGACATGTGGCGGCGTTTGCGAAGGCTGAACGTTCCGATCGTGGACCTTGCCGAAAGCCGCCCGGATATCGCTTTGCCTCGAGTCACCATGGACAATGCGGAGATTGCCCAGATGGCGGCCGAGTATTTCCTGGATCGCGGCTACCGCCAATTTGCGTTTGTACATCGCTGGGAGATGGGGGTCAGCCGTCGGAGGCGGGAGCACTTCCGGGCAGCCATCGAGGCTCGCGGGTTTCGGTGCAGCGTCTTGTCATGGCAACAGGAGCGACAGCGGCGGGCGGACACTCGCGAGCAGCGTCAACGCTGGCTGGTGCATCGCCTGACGGAATTACCCAAACCGCTGGCCGTTTTCGCTCGTGACAATGAAGCGGTCGAAGTGCTCGAAGCGTGTTTCGCAGGCGGGCTCACGGTTCCCGACCAGGTCGCCGTCTTGGGGGTCGACAACACGGAATTTGTCTGCGATTGTCTGCGAGTTCCGCTTTCAAGCATCGATAACAACCTGGCGCAGGTAGGCTACGAGGGAGCGATGCTGCTGGAGCGGCTGATTCGCGGCGAAACGGCCCCTGCTTCGCCCATCTACGTTCCGCCGATCGGAATCGTCGAACGCCGCAGCACCGACAACCTGGCGACGGAACACCCCCAGGTGGCTGCCGCTCTGCGGTTCATTCGGGAAAACGCGGACCGGCAGATCGGCATGATCGACATCGTCAAACACGTGGCGATGTCGCGCAGCGGTTTGGAAAAAGCGTTCCGCGAGCATTTCGTGCGCGCCCCCATCGAGCAACTTCGTCATACACGTCTGGAGCTGGCCAAAAAGATGCTGCGGGGCACGGACGAAAAGATCGCCGCCATCGCCCAACAGACCGGCTTCCAGACGCCCGATCATCTGTGCCGCGTCTTCCAACGACAACTGGGGATCACGCCGAAGCAATACCGCGCCGCTCGAAAAGCTCCGCGGGGCCGGCTGCACATGCCTCAGGAATCATGAAGGAACAGCCGAGCGGAAAAGGATGCCTTGTTTGTTGAGGACGACGTCGTGTGGCCTTTATTCTTCGCACTTTCGGGCAGCGGGCATGGTTCCGCTGTCTCGTCTTGTTGGTCTCCATTGTCGGCAAGATGATTTTCACCGAGAACAACATCCTTTTGCAGCGACGGCAGTCTTGCAGCCATTGGGGGGCGAACAACAGCGACACGTCAGCTTCGCTCGATCTTCTTCCCGGATCATCGACGAACCGGCCGGACGTTCCGACTGCGGGGTTCTTTAACGATTCACTGACGGGAAATTGACCGTTCTTTATTTTTTTTCTGTAGGGCCCTTGTACGCGATTGGGGATTCGCTTAACATTCACCCCGTTGGCAGCCGAAGAAGAGATCTCCGGCAGCCGACGATCCTGTCGAAAAAAAATGAAAATTTTTCGCTCGACCCAGTTGACAGGGCGAATCGACCGGATAGAATTGCTCGTCTCGCTGATCGGCAACCGCTGATCGCAAGGCGAACGAAATTTGATCTTTGACAATTTGGTAGCGTGATCTCTTGTGTCAATTTGAGACCGTGCTTTGTAGGCCAAAAAATGGCGTCGTTTGACCGCGACGCCGCAAAGCATCAGCCCTCGAAAGATGGCGAGCTAAACAACCGGTCTGTTGCGAAAGCGGCAGTCTGGCAAGCTTAAATTCAATTGAAGGGTTTGATCCTGGCTCAGAATGAACGTTGGCGGCGTGGATTAGGCATGCAAGTCGAGCGACGGACTCGC
>SKVE01000813.1 GCA_007129635.1 Planctomycetaceae bacterium | reverse complement strand
TTGAAAACAGGGGAGTCACGAGATGAAAATCGTCGCCTGCTGCGTCCGCATTGGCATGTTGGGCCAGCACGAAGCTGGCCAGCATCAGGAGATCCAACGGTGGCTGGCGAGCAACGGGATCGACCCCAGAACGGTGCGATGGTACGTTGGACAAGGCCACGGGTGACAACCTCGACCGACCCGGCTTCGAGCAGCTTTAGGCCGACGTTGGCGTCGGCTACATGGTCGATATCGCCGCTGATAACAAGAGTAGCAGCTAGTATGCCCCTTAGGAGCGTTGCCCATCGGGAATGAGTCGAGTCGTCCAGGGGCATTCGCGTTGCGCCACGGGACTGCTGTGCTTCCTGGTGGGCTCTGGGCTGCTCGCCGGGTTGTCGCGGGCATTGGATGCCCCGTCGCACGGCAGCACTCGCATCCTGGTAGGGCCTGGCTTCCGGTGATCGCTGGCTGACCGTCGCCGATCATCGCCCAGATCCGGTCTCGTGTCGCTTCGTCCAGATCCACGGGGCAACCATCGAGCCAATCCGATAACGAGGCCAAAACTGGGCCAACTGTACCGCTTTCTGCACCGCCTGACCCCGGAACCCCTGTTTTTCCTTGGAAATAGGGCTTCTGGGCGAGTCCGGCTGAGGCTAAACTGGATGCGTATGCAATGGCGAGAATTCGACCGTTGCGTTCCGATTCCACTCTGGCATCAAGGACAACGCATGAGCGACAACCCTTACAATTCTCCCCTCTACGGTGCACCCGATCAGCCAACGCTGGATCCCTTCGGCAGCAGGCCTGCGGTCAAAACATTGGGCGGGTTTGTCTTGACGATTTTGATCCTGGACCTGGTGTTCTGCGCCATGCGTTTTGGCTTGGCCGCGCTGGGGGCGGTCGGGTTTGCGATGATCGAACCCGACGATCCGATGCGTCCCACCGTGGTATTCGAGGTCGGGACCGGATTGGCAATCGCTTTGTTCGGGGTTTCCGCCAACATCCTGATCTTGCTGAGAAAACGTATCGGCATCTACTTGGCGGTTATCAAGATCCTTTTCACTGTGGCGAACATGCTGGTCGGCATCTGGCAAGCGTCCCTGCAATTTGGGCCCATTGCAGATGGAGCGGTGGGAGCCGAGCGTACGGGAATCCTGGTCGGCTTTACGATCGGCATCCTCTTCGTGCTCGGCTTTCGCCTGACGTTGATGGGGCTGTACATCGCGGCGCTCGTCAAAGCGAACAGAATCCTCTCCGAGTGATTCGGAACGCAGAACTGGGGATTCTTTCTTCGCAAAGCTGTCGACGCGAACTATAATCGAGTTTCCATCGATCGAGCACTTGAGGGAGTTCCTGGCATGCGGTTTCGAGATTTCGGGTATCTATGCGTTTTTATCGCGATTCAGGGGGCCGCTCAACCATCCGCGGCTCAAACGAAGCTTTTGCGATTCCCGACCATCCACGGGGACCAGATCGCGTTTACCTACGCCGGAGACATCTGGCGCGTCTCGTCAGACGGGGGCACCGCCATTCGCTTGACGACGCATCCGGGGCTCGAGCTGTTCCCGCGCTTCTCGCCGGACGGCCAGCAGATCGCGTTTACCGGTCAATACGAAGGTGACGAGCAGGTCTATGTGATCCCAGCCACGGGCGGCATCCCGCAGCAATTGACGTTCTACCCGGCTCGCGGCCCGCTGCCTGATCGCTGGGGCTACGACAACCAGGTTTACGGTTGGACTCGCGACGGGCGATCGGTGCTCTTTCGTTCGCACCGCGATGGCTGGACGCTGGGCAGTTCGCGGTTGTTCGCCGTCCCGGTCGACGGGGGCCTTCCCGAGGCGTTGCCCATGCGTGTGTCGGGGGCCGGAGACCTTTCGCCGGACGGGGACCGAATCGTCTTCAGCCCTTTGTTCCGCGACTTTCGCACCTGGAAACGTTACGAGGGCGGCTGGGCTCAGGATCTGTTCCTGTTCGACCTGAAGACCTTCGAGTACGAGCAGTTGACCGATCATCCTCGCACCGAGCGTGATCCGATGTGGATCGGGGATCGCATCTATTTCGCTTCCGACCGTGACGACACGTTGAACCTGTACTACCTGGACCTGGCGACTCGCGAAACGCACCAAGTGACTCACAGCACCGCTTTCGATGTGCGGTGGCCCAGCCGTGGCGATGCCGGGCAGATCGTCTACGAACTGGGAGGCGAGCTGTACGTGCTGGACACACAGAGCGGCGATTCTCGCAAGGTATCGATCCATGTACCGACCGACGGGCTGGCCATGCGGCCTCGACGTATTTCTGTCGCCGATCAGATCTCCGGCATCGGGCTCAGCCCCGACGCGAACCGCGTGGTGGTCGCGGCCCGGGGCGACATCTTTACCGTTCCCGCCGAGAAAGGCCCGACGCGGAATCTGACAAGCACCTCGGGAGAACACGATAAGTGGCCCAACTGGTCCCCGGACGGGTCGAAGATCGTCTTCCTGTCCGATCGGACGGGCGAGGAAGAACTGTACTTGATCGACCAGCGGGGCGATGGCCAACCGGAGCAACTGACCGACAACGGCCAGGCGATGCGGTACCGGCCGATCTGGTCCCCCGACGGCGCTCGGCTGGCCTTCAGCGACAAGGACGGCAAGCTGTACGTGCTGGTCCTGGACGGCCGCGAGGTCGCCGAGATCGCCGACGAGGCGCGGGGTCAACTGATGGATTTCAGTTGGTCGCCTTGCGGAGGGCATCTGGCCTTTAGCATGACCGATCCGAACGGTTGGCGTTCGCTGCATATCTGGAGCGCCGAAGGCGGCCAGGTTCGGCGTATCACGGGCGAGCATTTTCACGAGTTCTCGCCAGCCTGGGATCCGGATGGCAAGTATTTGTACTACTTGAGCAATCGGCAGTTCGCTCCGCAGATCTGCACGGTCGAATGGAACTACGTGATGACTCGCAGCACCGGGATCTTCGCCCTGGCGCTGCGCCGCGACGTCCCCCACCCGCTGCCGCCGGAGAGCGACGAGGTGACGGTGGATCGCAACGATCAGCAGGAAGATGACCCCCAGCCGGATTCAAGCTCGAAGGATCAGGAGACGGCGGAAGGAGGGAGCCAGGATAGCACGGCCGACGAGCGTCCTGCGGATGCTGCGTATACCGAAATCGATTTCGAGGGACTCGGCCAGCGCGTCGTTCGGTTGCCGCTGGAAGACGACAACTATCGAGGCCTGTCGGCGATCGACGGGCATGTGCTGTACGTTCGCGGAGGCCCTTTCTTCTACGGACGGGATTCGGGAGTCCGATCCGAATTGCACATCTTTTCGTTCAAGGACCGAAAGGCTACGACGCTGGCCGAAGGCGTCGACAGTTACGTGTTGGCCGCCGACGGGAAAAAGCTGGCGACGCGTGAGGGACGAGACATCGCCTTGTACGATGCCAAACCGGAGGGCAAGGCCTCGCGCAAGACCGTGCCGCTCAGCGGGCTGATGGCCGACGTCGATCCTCGACAGGAATGGGTCCAGATCTTCCACGAAGTCTGGCGTCGCTACCGCGACTTCTTCTACGTCTCCAACATGCACGGCTACGATTGGCCGGCCCTGCGGCGGCAATACGAACCGCTGTTGGACCATGTGGCCCATCGCAGCGATCTGAACTATGTTATCGGAGAGATGATCGCCGAACTGAACGCGGGGCATGCCTACAAAGCGGGCGGCGACTGGGTCCAGCCCCAGCGGCCTCGATTCGGCTTGCCGGGCGCTCGGCTGCATTGGGACGCGGAAGCCGAACGGTACCGGATCGCCAGCATCTACGCCGGACATAACGAGGAACCCATCTATCGTTCGCCATTGACCGAGATCGGCGTCGATGTCCAAGTGGGCGATTACCTGCTGGAGATCGAAGGGCACGAGCTGAAAGAAAACGACAACCCGTACCAGCTACTGCGCAACCGAGCGGACCAGCCGGTGACCTGGACCGTGAACAGCCAACCACAACACGAAGGAGCTCGA
>SKVE01000176.1 GCA_007129635.1 Planctomycetaceae bacterium | reverse complement strand
CCGCGATCGAAGAAGACCGATTTCCGGAGTGCAACGTCTACGAGGCACGCACGACCGTCGCCATGATCGCCGCCGTTTTCGAGTCGCACCGAGTGGACGCTCGCGTCCCCATGCCCTTGAAAACGCGCCAGAACCCGCTGGAACTGCTGTGACAACGTCATGGGGTCCCCTCCGCTCGGCGATTGTCGACCAGGATGGGTTCGAGTATCCTGATTCTCTTGACGGTTTGCTAAGATCCTACTGGATTGGCTACGACGCAGCTTTTTTGGAGATTCTTTCATGAGTACGGATTTGGATACGCAACAGGACGAGGCAAAACAACGGTTGGATCAGCACACGGTCGAGATCGTCCAGTGGCATTTCCACGAATCGACCGGCTGCCCGTTCTGGTTACAGAAGAAATCCGAATTGAAGTTCGATCCGCTGACCGAGATCCGCTGCTTCGATGATCTGAAGAAGTTTCCCTCGTTCGAAGACGAATGGTTACGAGGCGGTCCCGTACGCCGCTGGGTGCCGAAGGCCTACGAAGACCGCCCGATTTACGTATTCGAAACAGGTGGAACCACGGGCATTCCGAAATCGAGGATCGTGATCGACGATTTTCGCATCGATTACGAGATGTTCAGTCACACGCTGCCGGACCAGTACTTCCCCAAGGGCTCCAACTGGCTGATGTTGGGACCATCTGGGCCACGACGCCTGCGTTTGGCTGTCGAGCATCTCTGTCAGTATCGAGGCGGTATCTGCTTCTGTATCGACCTGGACCCGCGTTGGGTGATCAAGCTGATCAAGAAAGGGTGGATGGAGCATCTGGAAGAGTACAAGAAGCATTGCATCGACCAGGCGGTCACGGTTTTGACTGCCGGACATGACATCAAATGCATGTTCGCCACCCCCAAGTTACTGGAATCGCTGGCGGTCGCCTTGGAGGATCGCGGGACCAGTTTGCCGGAGATCGGCGTGACCGGGGTTTTCTCGGGCGGTACCGAGTTCACTCCCCAGTGGACGCGATTTTGTGTCGAGGAATACTTTGGCGGGCCGCCGGAGGAGAGCGGCATCTACATGACACCCACGTACGGCAACACGTTGATGGGCCTGGCCTGCAGCCGTCCCATCTCGGCCGACGACGGCTACAAGATCAGTTACTATGCACCGCAACCGCGAGCGGTGATCGAAGTGGTCGACTTCGACCAACCGGACAACGTGGTCGGCTACGGCCAGACGGGAAGAGTGAAATTGACGACTCTTACCGAGGAGTTCTTTGTTCCGGGATTCCTGGAGCGGGACGAAGGCGAGCGCGAGCCGCCTTTCGAGCGTTATCCCTGGGATGGGATCAGCGGGGTGCGTCCGTACCGAGCGCTGGCTTCCGAGACGACAGTCGGCGTTTATTAGAGTGGAACACTCGACTACCGAGTTCAGGCAGTCACGGAATCAAATTCGACGAATGATCTTCACGGTCGGGTTGCACGATTGAGGCCGAGGAGGTCGGGCGTCGTTTTTGGCCAACGATCAACCCTAGGGGAAGCGGCTGCCCGAAAACGACTCCCGACCCCTTCCGCCGATCTCACCAAGAAGTATCTGGCCCGGTCACCTAACTGCGATCTTTCCACTTGCGTCGCCAGCGTTCGAATTGTTTGCGGGCCTCGGACAGCCCCAATGGTTGGCGCGGGATCAGGACCTCCAACTGCTGAGCCTGATTCCATTGGGCGTCCTGCTGCAGAATCTCGGCGACCTCTTCTTCCAACGCCACCAGCCACGCGGGGACATCCAACCCGACACCGCTGGGCTCGCGGGTCAACAGATCGGTTTCCTGCTGCAGCAGCTCGAAACTGGGGCACTTTTTCCGCCCGCTGCGACACTCTTGCATGGCCGGACCGACCAAGGCTCGGATGCGATCGATGGCCATGGGACGGACGAAACGTTCCCCCAGCCGGTCGGCGACGGTGGGCATCCGCATCGCGTACTTCCTTTGCAGCACGGCCAGCCGGTTCAGCAGTCGGTCGGCCTGTTCACGAGTCTGTTCGCTGAACTCACGTCGCCAGATCTCGGCGGCCTGTTGCTGGCCGCGACGCACGAGCAGTTCATGCGCCCAGACCACGGGTTTCAATTGCCAGCAGATGCGGTCGTACTGGGTTCGGAGCCGCAGGAAATCCAACAGCATGTACAGCAATTCGCCGCGATCCGACTGGGTGGTCATGCTGTTATAGTCCCGGTACTCGCCATAATTCTCGACGATGGCTTCCAGGATCAGCATCAGGTATTCCTGAGCGACCTCCGGCGATAGCAGGCCGCTGCGCAGATCGTCCAGCATCTGCCACTCGGGCGGCGAATCCTCGTCGTCCAGCAACTGCTCCAGCCACAGCGGCAGGCCATGATGCAGGATGGCTCGCAAGTTCGCCAGATTCAAAAAACGTTGGGTGAAGATGTCGTTGCCGTAACGCTCGACAAACTCGACCAATTCCTGCCAATCTTGCCTGTCCTTCAAGCGTTCGAGCACCGACAACCGCAGCGTCCGGCTGTGCGCCAACCAGCTTGTCAGCAGGGATTCTGTCAGTTGTTTCAGGCAATCGACGATGGCGTGCTCGCGTCTGCGGATGGCTGCCTTCGAGCTGCCGGCATCTTTGCCTTGCTGAGCGGCTTCGATGATCGTGCGCACCAGGGACTTATAACCGATCTTAAACAACTCGTCGAATTCCGTGACCGCTCCCGGACCGACGGGATGCTTGCGTTCCATTTCCCGTGCGGTTTCGATCAACTGGCACGTCTCGAAGATCAGGCCCACGCGCGGGAGCCAGGCCAGCAACGTTTGGATCAGGTGTTGTCGCGACTTGGCCATCACCAGTTGATGCGGGTCCCCCCCCTTGGCCAACGGCACGTATAACAGCGGCAGTCTTCGCAGGCTCACGACCAACGATGGCCAGGCCATCTGGACCGCCTGCGAATCACCGCGAAACATGGCAGCCAAAACGGGCAACGATTTCAAGTCGTCTTCGCCGTATCGATCATCCAGTTCCCCAAGCTCTGCCGAATCCCGTTCGGGTAAAGTGGTCGCGGCCAGCACGCGACAGGCGTCCGAGATATCCACGTTCGACGCGATGGCGTTTTCCAGCAACGTCTCTTTCAGCATGCGGATCCGGTCGTATTCCACCATGGAATCATGATCGCTGCTGGGAGCCGGTAACCGGAACACCGCGATCTGGTCGATCAGCTCGCGAAGCTGGCTTCGATATGTCAACGCCTGACGAATCCAGCGTACGACGATCTCGCGCCGCTGGTCATCCACACCGGTCGCGCCCGACGCGGAGGGACAGGTGACGGCCAATTGCCAGAGCCGCGCCACGAGGCTTAAAAACGCCAAACGCTCGCTCAACCGCTTGGATTCAGCAAATAATTCCTCGTCCCCAACGGGACCTTCTTCGATCAGTTGGCTGTCGATACCATCATCGGTCGTGTCCTTGTAGACCACATCCTCCCAAGCGGCCGCGAACAGCTCGTCACGCGATTCGTCTTCCTCCGAGTCATCGTCCAGCATGTGCTCCAAGTCGTCGCGTCCTGCGCGTGGCCGTTGCTGAGCCAATTCGAATCGGGGGACTTCCCAATATTCGTCGGCATTGGCCTCCAGGCGATCCAGGAATTTACAGATCATGTTCCAGGCGTCGATGGGCTGGTCGCCATCGGCCGCCGATTGGGCGCGACGACGCAGGTCGTAGGTCCAGTGTTCGGCCAGTTCGAAAAAGGAGGTATCCCCCTTTTCCAGACCGATGCGCGACGCCTGTTCCAACCAATGCATCATCAGGGCCATCGACGTCACCAGGCCGCCTCGCTCCAACAGATTGGCGATGACCAGCCCATAGGCCTTGGGGGAATCGAACATCTCGGCATGCGGAGCCCAGAACCCTACATCGGCCGCCGCTGCCCCACCCTGATGCCACAGATTCAGCGCATTGCTGACTCGTTCTGCCGACTGGTACGCTT
>SKVE01000845.1 GCA_007129635.1 Planctomycetaceae bacterium | reverse complement strand
GTATCGGCCTCAGCGACCCAGACGTTCGCTGGGCAGCCGCCGTTGCCTTGCGTCGTGATGCGATGACGCTCAGATAAGACGGCGATGGCACCCGGTTTGCATTGTGGTCAGGGGGCCAGCACCGAAGTTCTGGCGAAACGGTCAAGATTGTGCAAATTTCGACATGGTGCCTTTCGAAGGGCGCGCAAAGTTTTTACACCTGTTACCACCAAAAGGGACGATCGATCATGAAATTCAAAACCAAAGGCTTCATTTCGTTGTTGCTCGCATGTTGTTTCACCGTCGCTGCTTTTTCGGGGGTGATTCTGTACATGACTCCACGCGGCCGCGTGGCGAATTGGAGCGGTTGGACCATGTTGGGGCTGGGCAAGCATGAGTGGGCGGAGCTGCACATGAATGCGTGTGCCCTGGTGCTGGTGATCGCCGCCTGGCATCTGGTGATGAATTGGCGGGTGTTTTGGAGCTACATCAAACGACGCAGTGCCGGTTTGAATTTGAAACTGGAGATGGCCCTAGCTCTTCTGTTGACTGTGGGGCTGGTGGCCGGCACGGTCTACGAACTGCCTCCGCTGACGGTACTGACCGCTTGGAACGAAGCCATCAAGGACTCCTGGGAAAGCCAGCGTGGTCCGGCGCCCCACGCCGAAGAGCTGACCGTGTCGCAGTTGGCCAGCAACGTGGGAATCGATCTGACCGAAATGGTTACGGCCTTGAAGAACGAAGGCGTGACCGTCGAAGATACCGAGAAGACGTGGAAACATCTCGCACAACAGAATGGCATGGCGCCCAGCCAGTTATTTACACTCGTCTCGACCACCTACCCCCAGTTGAAGCAATACACCCAGGTCGGTCAGGGCGGTGGGCAAGGGATGGGCCGAGGTGCAGGTCAGGGAGGCATGCAAGGACGCGGGCAGGGCGGCGGCCGTCATACGGGACAGGGCGGCGGCTGTTCGGATTCGCATGCGAGTCACGGCTCTTGCGGGAAAACGGGTTGTACCTCGACTGCCGACGGTAAAACCGGAGCGTGCGCCGATCCCGATTGCGGGGCAAATGGTCAGCCAGCCTGCTCCGGAAGCGGCACCGGCCAAGGCATGGGTGCCGGTCGAGGGATGGGCACTGATCAAGGCATGGGCACTGGTCAAGGCATGGGCACCGGTCAAGGCATGGGCACCGGTCGGGGCATGGGCACCGGGCGAGGCATGGGCACCGGGCGAGGCATGGGAGGCGGCCAAGGCATGGGGGGCGGCCAAGGCATGGGAGGCGGCCAAGGCATGGGTGCTGGACAGGGCATGGGTGCTGGACAGGGCATGGGTGCTGGACAGGGCATGGGCGGCGGACAGGGCATGGGCGCAGGACAGGGCATGGGTGCAGCACCAGGGACGTCCGAACCCGACGAAGACGACCAGTGAAATCGAACGTCCTGTGTCTCGCTTGAAAGTCGCTTTGCTGCGTCGAACGGTGTCCAACGATGGTTGCTCCCGCGGCACAACGCCGTTATGGCTGCATTCCTTCTGTTTCGCTGATCATCATAAGGAATGGGACGTTCATCGGGCCGTGGCAGATAGGCGGTTTTCTCAAGCAGTGCGAGCTGCTATCATCAAAGGTGGTACACGGATCGAAACGGCGCATGAATTGGCAGCAAACATGCTCTCGTCGTGTGGCGAGTTGTGACAAAGGGAGGAGAAGACGGAGTATTGAAATGTCGACTTCAACGTTGCCCAATGGCGTCGGGACTTCGGATGCGTTGGTGCCGCATCCTCTCTGGCGAATCAGCATCGAGCGGTACCATCGGATGATTCAGACGGGCGTTTTGACTGCTGACGATCAGGTCGAGCTTCTTGAAGGACTGCTGGTGGCCAAGATGAACAAGAGCCCTCGTCATTGTGCGACGGGTCGCTTGGTGCGTCTCGCTTTGGAGGCGGTGATTCCCTCTGGCTGGTTCGTCGATACCCAGGACCCGATCACGCTGAGCGACAGCGAGCCGGAACCGGACGTGAGCCTTACCAACGTGAACCGCATCGAGTTGCTGGATCGACACCCCGGCCCCGACCAGGTGGCGATGGTGGTGGAGCTCTCCGATACGTCGCTCGCCCGAGACCGGGACACCAAGCGACGCATCTACGCCCTGGCTGGCATTCCCGTTTACTGGATTGTCAATCTGGTCGACGCGTGTGTTGAAGTGTCCTGGTCTCCTGACGACCAAGCGGGCTACGTTCGCCGCGATCAATACCGCCAGGGCGACGCCGTGCCGGTGATTCTCGATGGTCACGAAGTCGCTCGCATCGCAGTCGCCGACTTGTTGCCGGGGTAGTCCGGGATAACCACTTGTTCGCAGTGTCTTGTCTAGATCGAGGCAGATTACCCTACTTGCAAGCAATCTGCAACCGTTTTTATGCAACCATCGAGCTATCTCCCGATCTGCAGTCCTTTGGGCAAGGATTCGCCGAAGACTCGGGTTTGTTCTTCTCGGTCCAAGGTGCCGACGTCGCGGACTAACTCGGCGAAGTGCGGGGGAGCACCGTGGCTTTCCAGCCAGTCGATCGATTCGCTTCGGCGACGGTCGTCCAAATCGCGGTAGCGGTCGCCGGTGCGGCGGGCCAGTTGTAGCACGGCCAGCTTGTCGGTTTCGTCCGCCTGGCGGACTCGCATCACGATATCCAGCCATCGCGAGGCCGCGTCGGTCGGGACGCCGCGATTCAAAGGTCCGTATACGGGCATCCGCGTGCCGATGCGTCCCAAGGCCCAGACCATGGCGGATCGAGCGGGCTGCATCGAGCGTTTGTCGATGATGATGGCTAGCATGTCGCCCAATTCGATTTTCAGCCCGACGTCCAGCAACTCCAGGGCGCCCAGCAACCGCCACATCTCGATGGATTCCTGCGGGCTGAAGCCGAAGTCGCTGCCGCCCTTGCCGGTGGTCAGTCGGCGATGCAAGCCGCGCACCGCCGACAATAGCGGATCGGCGATGGCTTGCTGTTGACCGGCGGACAGGCCCCCGGCAATCCGACGCCAAAGGATCCATGATTCGGTGCGGGAACCGGCCGTGCCGTGCGCCAATCGGTCTCGCACCGTGCGCCAGGTCTCGGCCACTCGCCAATCGTCCACCGCGACGCCGAACCCGGGACGCAGGGCGAATCCCAGCAGATTCAACCACCGCTGTTCATGCCCGGGGCTCTGCCGCCGCCCCTCGTGCAATTCGATCAACGTCTCCCAGATCCGCCGCAGCAACGTCATCGGCCACTCCCAGCGGTCCATCTCCAGCACGGCGGCCATCTGTTTCACCAGCCCCGCCGGCTTATTCTTCCCCCCGGGCCCGAACGTATCGACGATCACTTGGCGGCAGGCCTGCCAGACGAATTCGTCGACCACACCCTCCGCCTCGCCGACCGTCTGCCGGGCGACGATGTCGGTCTGGGTCGCCGAACGGATGTCGAATTGCAGCCGCCAACTACGCTGCGATCCGGCCTCGCTGCACCACAGTTCCAACGTGCCTATTTCGCTCAGCCGCGCATGCAGGGTGACCGGGATCGAGGCGGCTTGCTTCTTGCCTCGAGTCCGCAGCACCGTACGGATCGGCGGCAAAGGCTTCATCTGTTCCGGATCGACCGGGAACAGATCGCCCGGCCGGTCGGCCAGTCGCACGCTGGACACGTACAAGGGAAACTCGACGGGCTGGTGGACCAGCAACTGGAACGGATGTTGGACCAGATCGATCTCCTGTCCGGCTTCGGCGTTGCCCGGCACCAGGCAGAAGGCCGAGGGCGCATCGCCATCGACGCCGATGTAGTAGCTGCGCGCCAGGCCCGCTGCGATGCGGACCCCCCGGCCTCGCCGCACCGTGCCGTAATAGGCGGCGCCATGCGCCACGGCCAGATCCAGACGCGGATTGTCCAGCACGATCGGCGCCCAGTCAGGATCATCAGCGCAGAACCAGGATCGCAGCACCTGGAGCAAACGCTGGCGGATCTGCGGCGAT
>SKVE01000154.1 GCA_007129635.1 Planctomycetaceae bacterium | reverse complement strand
CGGAGCGTAATCGAACACCACCGCTTGAATCGCCGTGCCGTCGGTTTCGCAGCGGTTGACACGATGCTGGTGGATCACCGGCACCTCATGCTGCTGCAACAATTCCAGGAAATCCTGTCGGATATCGGCGGGATTCAGTTCCCGGTTGCTTCTGGAAGCTCGGACCTTCCGGCCGTCCTCTTCGATCCACGGCTGTCCCAACGTCGTCAGCAGTTGCCGAGTGAGCCCGCCGGTGGCATGGATATTGGGACAGTCCTGAGTGGGCTTCAGCCCGGCACCCAGCATCCCGCCCACCCAGCGGCTCGGTTCGACCACCACAACCGACCGGCCACCTTGCCGGACCGCCACCGCGGCCAGGATTCCACTAGGCGTCGCACCGACCACACAGACGTCGACGGTCCTCTGCTGCATCTCGGCCGATGCCGGTATCAATCCGAAGACGGTGGCGACAGTGAACGCGGTGACGATGGCCAATCGGCTCTGTTTCATCTCGCATCTCCAGTAAATCGGGCATGCTCGACCGGTGGGAAAACGGCGGGGATCCTTTTGCTTACGCTTCAGGATTAAGGTGTAGACAGGTATTCTACTCCCTGGCCGCCGAGATTGCATCCCTACGAACGGGCTCCGTCGGCATTTAAGCACCCGGCCATATATTTCTTGGTGGAATCGGGCGGAAGGCGTCGCACCCGGTTTCGGACGTTGGAGTTCACGATTCATCGTGTCCCCGGCCCGGCTCACGCGCACTGGCACGATAAATCGTGAACTCCAACGAGCTCACGCGCACTGGCACGATAAATCGTGAACTCCAACGTAAGGTGCCGGGCACGGTCGGAGCGAATCGAGGAAACTCGATCAGGGGTGTAGCTGCAGCAACTGCGGTCGCATGTTCGGGAGCTGTCCGCCGGGAAGATCGTGATGATCGTGGTAGACAGGGCGCAGCGGAGGGTGGATCAGCATTCTGTACGGCAGCAGCGCGGCGGATCCGTAGAAATGCAATGTGGACACGCAGGGCTGGATCAAGTATCCGAAGGAACAACCATAGCGTTCCACGCCGACCTGCTCGAAGTAAAGCGGGCGATAGGCGAAGTTCAGCGAGGGCCCATAACCGATCTGTTCAGGCCAAAAATTGGGGTCGAAATGCCAGTACCGATCCAGCGGCGGTTCGGCAAAATATGCCTTGGCGTGATCCACGGGCATCGCCAGCAATTCGCCTCGGTCATCCAAGTCGTTGGGTAACGCCACATCGGTCGTCAATTGCGCCAGCGGCAGAATTCCCGGGTCGACGATCTCCGCGCGTTCTTCTGTCGTCTGCAATGGATCGCGCTGCCGATCGTGCGCAGAACATACAGCATTGATACCAGACAGCACACCCAGAGTGACCACTGCCCCGACAACCAATTGCCATGGGAAAAAGCTCAGCCATCGGAGGGGGCGAAAGCGGTGCTCGATCCGTCTCGAACTACAATAGACGCTTGGTTCATTCATGGTCGACAGTATCATTGCATGTTCGTGAAACCGTCCCGCAGCATCCTCGGGATCGGTTGCCGTCTGGCTTCGAGGCCGTGAAAGAATGTTCGCTGCGGGTCTCCGAGCCTGTCGAAACCGCTGATCGATGGTCTCTCAGGCCAGGTTTGCTGAGGCCTCTAACAAACTCGTCTCGTGATGATCTGCATCTTGAGAATTTCACTGATTAACCCAAGTTTTCGATTTTATCATCATCTTTGTTGTTTTCGGAGATACATAAAATTTGACACCTCCATAAATTTCAACGATGATAGTCCTTATCGTGGGGAGGGTACAAGGAACACTGAATGAGACTTTCTGGATGGCTTTCTACCGTTCTTCGCAAGGTGCGTCGTGGTAAAAAGAACCGGCGTTCTGATCGGTTATGTGATCAAGCGGAGCTGAGGCTGTACGTCACGCAACTGGAAGAACGGCGAGTCTTGTCGGCGTCACCGGTCGGTCATGCGGTGATGGATTTCACGCACGACGGAGCCCTGTCGGCCTCGCGATCCGAAGCGTCACTGTCCTTCGAGCACACCTCGGTTCCGATGGATCACGCGATGCCATCGAGCCCGTACGGCGGCCGGTCTGTTATTCAGGACCACGATTCCAGCGGCAACAAGACGATCTACGACGGCTTGATGACGCCGCTCAGCCGGGAAACCGAACCGAGTGTGCATGTATCGATCACCGATGGCAATCTAACCGTGCGGGTGGCCGACCTGACACCGAGTAGCCAAATACTGTTGCAGCTTGTACAGGAAGACGGCACCGAATATCTGCAAATCTCCGATCCTACGAATTCGCTGGTCGCCGAATCGGGGGCCATCTGGGTAGATAACCACACGTTGCGAGTCGCCCTGGCAGATTTGACCGGAGATATCTGGGTCATCGGCGGCAGCGGCGACGATACGCTCACCATCGACTTGAGCAGCGGAAATCCTATTACAGCGGCTGGTTTCCTCTTCGACGCTGGCGATGGGCATGACAACGTGAAGCTCCAGGCCAACGGCGAAGATGTGGCCTTCTTCTTGGGACGCACAGCCGGTGAAGGGGCCATGACCGTCGGTGGCGGAACGATTCGTTTTACCGGTGTCGAGCCGAATACGGTGACTCTGACGGAAGCGGCCACCGTCACGTTGAACCTGAGCGAAGGCGACGAGGTCACGTTCTCCGCGGTCAGTGCGTCGCGATCTCGGGCCGAAGGCTTGAGCAACGCGGTCGAATTCGATAACCCCACGACGCAACTGCTCGTCAACGTTCTGGACGATAACGACTATGCGTTGGACTTCGATGGCTTGGCAGCCGACTTCAATCCGTCGGAGGGGCTCGCGATCCATGGCGGCAGCGGTGCGGAAGCGGTGACCATCAGGAACTTGGGCGATTCCTTCTCGGCAGCGTTGGCCATCGATCTGGGTATCGGTGCCGATTCCGTGACCTTCGATGGTGCGGGCACCAGCAATCTTCATTACGCTTCGCTGACGCTTCAAGCCCAGGTGATCCAGCAGATCAACGGAGCCACGCTGACGGTTACGGGTTCGACCGTGCTGGACAATCAAGGTGCCACTTCGATTTTGGCGCTGGACCATGCCGAGAACGACTTTGACAGCATCCAAGTGATCGCTCCGAACGCCTCGGTGACGCTCCGCGACAAGAACTCGCTAGAGATCGTCGCCGTGACCGCCGGCGGAACGCTCGACATCGCATCGACGGATTTGCGGATCACCGGGGAACTCGCCGTATCCGGTGATGTGGAAATCCTCACCCAAGACATCCACTTCGATCTCGGCGGTTCGCTTAGCGCCGGCCCAACCAACGCGATCAATCTGGATGCCGGGTCCGGAGCGATCACCCGTCACGCGGGAAATAATTTGGACCACATCACCGCCCGGACGCTGAACCTGAACGCGACAACCGGGATCGGGACGCCAAGCCAGGCCATCCAAACCCAGGTGGAAACGATTCAGGCAGCCGTATCCGGAACCGGCTCGATTTATCTGAACGACACCTCCGGAGGAGTCGCCCTGAGCGGCGTGTCGACCAATGACGGTTCTGTCAAAGTACTAGCCGAAAACGGCAACCTGACGGTGGCCAACCCGATCACCGCAGCCGGCGACTTGTTGCTCGAAGCCACGAACGGCGACTTGGTCATTGAAGCGGAGGTCACCGCTGATGGCAACGCCAGCCTGCTGGCGTCGGGGAATGTCGTCCAATCGGCGGACGGCGATGTTCTGGCGGGCGGGACCCTGGATGTGCAGGCCATGGCCGGTTCGATCAGCATGGATGACGGAGCCACGGCGACCGCAACGGACAACGTGCGTTATCTGGCGGCGCAGGATGTGACTTTGGGCGGCGTGGGCGGGGCGAACGTCTGGGTGCAAGCTACGGGCGGTTCGATCCTCGACGGCGGGGGTGCGCATGTGGACGTGGTGGCCACGACGGCCCAGTTGGTGGCGGGGGTCTCGGTGGGGGCTCCGGG
>SKVE01000601.1 GCA_007129635.1 Planctomycetaceae bacterium | reverse complement strand
TCGTCTTCGATGGCGGCGACCGCCGCCTTGATCGTCTCCAGATCGTCGGTCGGTTCTTGTGTCATCAAGTGAACCGCTTGGCCGAAAGCGACGATCGAGGTCAAGAGGGGCTTGTCCTGGTGCCTGGCGAAGGCCGGATTCCCCGAGGCTTCGATGACTCCCAGTTCTTCGTAGATGCGGTCGAGCCGGTCGTAGATCGCTTGGCGTTGACGTTTCAAACTGCCCGACTGGTCGAACAGCCAAACGACCAGCGTTTTGCGCTGCTCCAGCGATCGGAGGATCTCGAAGGTCAGCCGATCGATGGCCCCGTGAACATCCGCGACGGCTTCGCCGGTCGATCCCTTGACGGTCACGTTATCGCTGAACTGATGGCCGGTGGCGACCTGGATTTCGAAATTCATATCCAGCCGGGAATGAGCCACCGGCGTGATTTCGATGGGACTGGGGATATTCGGCACCTCCGACACCTGCTCGGCCATCGACTGGGCCATCTGGAAATCGCCCACGGCCTGGGTGTCGACATCGAGGGACAACCGGTCGCTGATCGAGAAATCCCTGGGCAGTTGCAAGTCCTCGATCGGTAGATCCTCCACCGGCGGCGCGACCACCAGCGTGATCTGATGATCGGGCATGGCCAGCGTCAGCAGCCCGAGAACCAGCAGCACAACCAGATGGAACACCAAGCTGACCAGAAACGCGGGCGCATCGCGATCAAACAGCGCATCCTCTTGCTCTGATTGAACTTGCCACCATCTCTGCAGTCGATGGAAGAGCGTCATACGGAGTCCTTTGCTAACGGATGCCAAAACCTCAATCCGCATAACGACTATTCGTGTTCGGCCGCGTTGTTATTCCCTTGAACGCGCCCTAAATTCCCCTGAAAGGCCAAAGTGGCTTTCCTAATATTAGCGGCTAACACCGCTCAGCATCTCGACGGCGTGGCTGACATCGGTGATTCGTCGGGCTACAATCAACGTCCTGCCGGGGTGATCCCTCGGTTTTCCCTTTCCCGAAAAAGCTATGCAAGGAGTCCGGAGTATGAGTGGACAGGAAACTCGACGCACTTTTTTGAAACAGTCGGGCGTGGTCGCTGGGGCGGCCGCTTCGCTGAGCATCGCCCGCAGCGCGCATGCGTCCAGCCGCAACGAACTGACGTTCGCGCTGATCGGCTGCGGCGGCCGAGGGACAGGCGCGGTAAACGATTTTTTTAATGCCGCGAAGATTGTAGATCAGCCGGTCAAGCTGATCGCCATGGCCGATGCCTTCGAAGATCGTATCCGCAGTTCGTTGGGCAGATTACAAAAAGAGTGGGCTGCCAGCATCGATGTTCCCCAGGAACGAATCTTTACGGAACTGGACAACTACCAGAAAGCCATCGATTGCAAGCCGGACATCGTGCTGATGGCTTCGCCCCCGGGTTTTCGGGCACACGAGTACGCGGCGGCGATCCAGGGAGGCGTGCATGTATTCATGGAAAAACCTTGCTGCCTGGACGCGCCGGGATACCGAACGTTGGTCGAAGCGAACACGATGGCCGACCAGAAGGGTCTGAAGGTGGTCGTCGGGTTGCAGCGGCATCATCAAGCCAGTTACATCCGCGGGGTTCAGGAGATCCATGACGGCCAACTGGGCGACATCGAGTTCCTGCGCGTCTTCTGGAACGGACTGGGCGGCGGAGGCCGCGATTTGGGGCCTCGGCCGGTGGATGATCCGGATGAAATGCGTTTTCAGGTGCGCAACTGGGGCTGTTTCCGCTGGTTGTATGGAGATAACATCGTCGAACAGCATGTCCACAATATCGATATCGGCAACTGGGTCATGGCCGCCGATGGCGATCCCCGCAAGGCTCATCCTGTGGAAGCTCACGGGATGGGTGGCCGCGTGAACCGCGGCAACTATGGGGACATCTTCGATCATCACTACATCGAATTCACCTATGCAGACGGCACCAAGATGTTCAGCCAGTCGCGGCACCAACCGGGGACCTGGAACCAGGTGAACGAATTCGCTCACGGCTCGAAGGGCTCGCGAGCCGTCGCGGTCGGTGGCGGTCCGGAACTGGAGAGCGGCAACCCGTACATCCAGGAACATGTCGCTCTGCTGAAAGCGATCCGCGACGATCAGAAGCTGAACGAGGGCTGGCACGGTGCGATCAGCAGCATGACCGGGGTGCTGGGTCGGATGGCTTCGTACTCCGGCCAGGTCGTCCGTTGGGACGATGCCGTGGCAGGCGGTCCCAGCGAAGGCCCCGAGCGATTGGCCTGGGACGCCAAGCCGCGTAGCGTGCCCAACGCGGACGGCTTGTATCCGTTCCCACTGCCCGGCATGTACAAGCCGTACTGATGCGTGCAACGCCACCTTGCGTGGCAAGAAACGCTTGGCCGGGTGCTTATGCGACCATCCGGCGTGATGAGTGGGATCGCCGCCAAGCTGGCTGCTCGTCTTCTTCGTCGGTTTGCTTGGAAGGAGCCGAGCTTCCGAACGATTGACCGGCTCGTTGCAGCCGTCTGCCCAATTCACGATGGCCGGACGTGGTGAACAGGGCGGACAACCGGCCAGCCAAGTGGGAGTACGTGGTCGCTCGATGAGGCCGCAGGAGGACGGCGGAGAGGACTCCGGCCACATGAGCTGGCAGCGACAGGGCTCCATCCGAATGGCGGCCATGCTGCCGGAACAATCGCTCCGATTGTCGTCCCGTCAGGAAATTCAGCGGCGCGGCGACGTCCTCGTCGAAGCCCGTCACGATCGATTGGCATTCCAATTCACAGGCGAACCCCAGCCGCCGCATGCAGAGGCCCAAGTCGATATCCGCGAACCAAAGACCCGCTTGTGGGCAGAATCCTTCGAGGGCCAGGAAGACGGACCGCCGATAAAATGCGGCGAATCGAGTCGGGCCGGTGATATCGCCGCGGAGCGTACGAGCGGCCCTGCTCAACTTGGTCCCCGCGCCGTGAACGATCACACGTCCGGCTGACGAGTAACGCAGGCCTGCCGCCAGGATGCGGCTCGGATCGCGAGCGTCCAATACCAGCGGTGCTACCGCAGCGATTTCCGCGTCATGGAACCGTTCCATGGCAGCGTCGGTCCAGCCATCTTCCGCCAACATCCCCGGTTGCAAAAGATGAAGGACTCCTCCAGTCGCTACCTGGGCGGCTGCGTTGACCATCGCGATCACGTCCGCCGATGGAGCGACTGGGACGAAAGTCACCTCATCACTCAACCCGTAGGGATCCTCGTAGTCCCCGTGATGGACGACCAACACCTCACAGCCCGCCGGCCGGTTTTCGAGCACGGATACCAGAGTGTCCTCGAATACCTGAGGGTCATTCAGAAGAGGCACAATAATCGTTAGCTGGCACACGTCTTTTCACCTTCCTTGGATCGGACAGATCCCCGGGGCGACTGACTCGCAGTCGGATGACCCGACAGAATCCTTCCCGTCTTATTTCGACCAATGCGCCAGCAAAGTTTATCCGATCATGGATTCGACAGGGCCGTCCGGTAAAAAAAGACGACTTTCGACATACAAAACTTGGCTAGTTTTGGCTCAGCGAGTAATCATCGGTCGAAGTGCTCGGCGCGTCTTGCTCGGCTCGGATGCCCGCCTGGACCACGACCTGCATGGCGCCAGCGAGTTCCTGCGGAGCGAAATATCGCTCGGTATACCCGTTGCTCAACTGCACACGGTTCTTTTGCGCCAGCTCTTCCCAGCTCATGTTATCCGTCAGGTGCCAAGCGGCGGCTTGAGCGACGTTTCGAGGCACCTCACCACGACCCAGCATGGCACAGACTTCGGCCACCTGCCGATTGTCCGTAAATGATTCAATCGGGCGGATTTCGTAGGGAACACGTGGGTTGGGGTCGGTCTTGCCGTGTTCCAGGCAGACGATGGGCACTCTGATCCTTCTGACCTTGCCGGGATCGACATTGAACATCCCCATGCCACCTCCCATGCCACCCATACCGCCCATGCCGCCGCCGCCCATG
>SKVE01000228.1 GCA_007129635.1 Planctomycetaceae bacterium | reverse complement strand
TCTCGCCCGGCGAGCGGGGAGGATCGTTCTCAGCGGAACGGAAATCGGCACTCCAAAAGATTCAAAATCTGGCGAAAATCGAACAAATTGAACACGCCACTCCCGACCCCTTTGTTTGGTGTGCCTACTACTTTGGAACGGCACAACCTATTCCTGCGCCGTTCCTTAGGGGCGGCGCCAACGGCCCTGGTCGTAGATGGACTCACGCGGATCGAACTCGGTCAGCGTCTCGAGGGTCAACGGCACGACGGGCGCTAATTCTCGCTGCCGAGCGATCTGGGACCAGGCCAAGCTGCGGTCGGCGCTCAGCGAATCGGCGGCGTCTTCGGCTCGCCCCAGAAGCCACTCGACGGTCAGCAGTCGGCGGAGCATGGCGGGCGGGATCTCGTCGTCCCAACTGCGAAACTGCTCTGGGCAGATCAGATCCTGATACTTCTCCAGCTCTTGATGGACCGAGGGACGTTCGAGCCATTGGAGTGCCGCACGTCGCTGGCCACGGCGCATGGCGCGGACCGCTTGCAATAGCCCGTGCCGCCCTTCGTCGATCACTTCCTCCGCACGATCTTCCTCGGTCGTTCTCAGGATTCGACGGTCGTGTTTTGGGTCCAGCAGAAAAGCCATGGCGCGAAACCGTCGTTCTTCCCTTGGATCGCGGGCGAGCGCAATCATGGCCAGCAGACAACTGTGCCCCAGGGTTTCTGGCGCAAGATAAGCAGCGATCAGATACAGACGCAAACTGGTCACCAGCGCGTCCGGATCCTTTCGCTTGCTTGCCAGTTCTTCGGCGTAGTCCCGGTATTCGGCTGGGTTTTCGGGGCGAAGCGCCGCGAGCCGATCCGGGCAGACGACGACAATGAGATCCTCGATCTGGCTACGCAAAATCTCACGAGTGATCTGGCTGCCGTCAGCCTGAGGGATCAGGATGACGATCGATCGTTCATCCTGCCGCACCAGACGTCCGATCGTCGGTTCGGACCTTCCTCGCTCGAAAACAACCACCCCCCATGCTATGTGCGCGGCGACCAGCCATACGACCGCCAGCATCAAGGTCATGATCCTTGGCCTGGAAAACATCTCGAACGCCTCATGGAAAAACGCGACCCGACCCCGCCTGGCACGGACGACCCTTGGTCGCTTGCTGGATCTGCCGCACTTGACGTTCGATGCCGGTCAAAATCTCCAGGTCGCTGGGATGAGGCGATGGGAATGCCGGGCGCAGGGGGATGGGCACATCATCCATTCGATAGGCGGTTCCCGGAACATTGATCCCGTAGACGGCCACATGGAAGGCCACGGCGGCATGTTGCGTCGTCGGGGTCTGTTTGGGGTCCATGGCGATGTAAGGGATCGATCGCAGGTGCTCGCGCGCCGGTTGGCTGAAATTGGCCATGGGATCGCTGGCCACGATCAACGCCGCATCGGCTTCGCGTCGCGCCAGGACATCCGATGCCGTGTATTCGCCCGGATTGAATCGAGGGTAGCCTCGGCCCAGATTTACCGCGAACGGGAACCCGGTGCGCCACGTCACCACGTTATCGGCACCGCTCACGTTCCCGTGTCCTCGATTGGGCTTGCAGGTAAACCGCGTGTACCGATTCATGTCGCGCGTCAGCGCCATCAGCGCTTCACTATTGGCGTGCTTGCCTCGTGTCATCGTGACGCCCATGCCGAAAAAGATCACTCCGAACCGAGCCGCCTTCATCCGCTGCATCAGATCCTCCCAGACGGTCAGCGGTTGGCCCGTCGCCTGCTGGACTTGTTGCGCATCCACTTCGATGCCGGCCGCCAATGCCCGCAACGTCCACAGTGCTTCGAAGTCGCCTCGCGGCTTGATCTGCAGGAACACATCCGCCGCTTTGGCTGATTTGGTCTTGCGGACATCCACCAGCACGCACGTGCGGTCCTTGCGGCCGTTGGGAACGAACATGCCTTTGGGCATCAGGCTGTAGCGAGTGAAATGCCGGGGATGGCTCTCGGCCGGATTCGAGCCCCAGAACATGACCAAATCGGCTCGATGCCGAACCTCGCCCAACGAACACGTCACCTCGCCGACTCCCTGAAAGGCCATGCCCGTCGGGCCGTGGCACACGCTGGTTGTTGTGTCGATATTTCCGCCGATCCAATCGCCGATCGCCACGGCCACGCGTTGCGCTTCGACCGTCGTGTCGCTCAAGCCGTAGATCAACGGGTAGCGAGACGCGGTCAAGATCTCGGCCGCACGTCGGATTCCCTCTTCGACCGGCGCCGCTTGGCCCTCGATCAGACATGACGGAATATCTTCGATCTGATGATTCAGGAACCATGCCGTGCCCAGCGCACAGGCTCGTTTGGCCTGGACGATGCGGTTGCCATCGACTTTCAATTCGATATCGTCGCAAACACAGCCGCAGAACGTACACGTGGCATCGCTGACGATCTTCAGGTCGGCCGCGGGCACCTTGGTTTTCGCAACGTTCATCGCTCAGGCTTTCTCACGAGGATCGGAAGAAGATTTATCGAGTGGCTCTAATCGGACATCCAGGCACTTGCTGGTGGGCATCCCGGTACCATGGGTCTCGCCGGCCATCAAGCGGCTGGAAAAATCCCCGTAGGCCATGAACAACACTCCCGACGGCAGTTCGTCACCTTTGGCCGGTTGGACGGCGATCTCGATCGTGCCGCCTTCGCTGGTCACCCGGACGCGATCGCCCGTGACCAACCCCAAACGCTGCATGTCCTGGGGGGCGACCTGAAGCACACTGGTCTCCGCTTGGTAAGCTTCCTTGAACTTTCCTTCGCTGATTCCGCAGCCCTGTCGGCTGGTCCGCCCCGGGATCAGGATGAACGTTTCGGACATGGAGAAACCCTTCGTGAGATGCCGACAAGTCACGTGGCTCACCGCGAACCACTGATCCCTAATATACGCGTTCCGACGATCATTGCCAATCGACTTCGACGGGGAAGGACCTGGACGAACCGCACACCACGTGCTATTCTCACGCCCCACGCCTGGGATGGTGTCCGCAGACATGGCGGAATCGAGCCCAGGGGAAGGGGATCGGCGTATTGTTTTCACTCGGAGTTCCTGGACGGTATTCTCGCATGGCGTTCTCTCAGATCTATCGACCCGGCCGTTGCGGTTTGTCTTTCGAGCTGTTTCCGCCCAAGACCCAGGCGGGGCATGCCGCGATGCTCGAACACCTGCATCAACTGATGGAGTACCGTCCGGACTTTGTCACCTGTACCTATGGCGCCGGCGGCTCGACGCGTGAAAAGACGCTGGAGATTGTCAGCGAGGTCAAGCGAACGTTCGACGTGCCGGTTGCATCGCATCTGACATGCGTCGATTCCACCGTCCCGCAATTGCGAGCCTATCTGGGGCGGGCAGCCGCGGCGGGTATCGATCACATTGTCGCCCTGCGCGGCGACCCACCGAAGGGCACCACCGAATTCACTCCCAGCGAAGGCGGGTTGCGATACGCCTCGGAACTGGTCGGCCTGATCCGCGAGGATTACCCGCAATTCGGCGTTGTCGTCGCAGGTTATCCGGAAAAACACCAGGAAGCGCCCAGCATGGACGTCGATCTGGAGAACTTGAAACGCAAGGTGGATGCAGGTGCCGACGTGGTGGTCACCCAGTTATTCTACGAAAACTTCGACTTTTTCCGGTTCCGCGATCGCTGCGAGCGAATGGGGATCCAGGTTCCCATCATCCCGGGAATCATGCCGATGACCAACCTGTCCCAAATCCGCCGGATTTCGTCGATGTGCGGCGCTCGCTTGCCCGAGGCTTTTGTGTGGCGCCTGCAGGAAAACGAGGATCCCGACTGGCAGTTTCAAGTGGGGATTGATTTCGCCATCGTCCAGGTCGAACAACTGGTACGCGAAGGGATCGCCGGCGTGCACTTTTACGTGTTGAACAAGTCACAAGCCGCGTCGCACGTCATGCAGGCCGTTCGGTTGCCGCGTTGAATCGGCGGAAGGGACCTACGTCGTCGGCCGAAAACGA
>SKVE01000074.1 GCA_007129635.1 Planctomycetaceae bacterium | reverse complement strand
TCTTATGGAGGGAAAATGTGATGGTCCATCGCGTCGAGAAGTGTGATGTCTGCAAGAAGGGAATCGTGCTGGCAGGGGGTGCCGGTTCGAGGCTTTATCCGTTGACCCGCGCCGTCAACAAACATCTGCTGCCGATCTATGACAAGCCGATGATCTACTATCCACTCTCCACGCTCATGCTGGCTGGCATTCGTGACATACTTTTGATCACAACTCCGGACGACGTGGCAGCGTTCCAACGGTTGCTCGGCGATGGCTCCCACATCGGCGTATCGATCCACTACGCGATCCAAGCAGAACCGAAAGGATTAGCACAGGCGTTCCAAATAGGCCGGGATTTCATCGCTGACGATCCTGTTGCTTTGATTTTGGGCGACAATGTTTTCTATGGACAGGGCCTGCAGATCATGCTTGCCGAAGCCGTCTCACAGCCCGCCGGAGCGACGGTATTCGCCTATATCGTCAAAGATCCTCAACGATTTGGAGTTGTCGAGCTGGATACCCGGAATGCGGTCCTTTCGTTGGTGGAAAAACCGGCAAAACCCAAGTCAAATTGGGCTGTAGTCGGGCTCTACTTCTACGACAACGAGGTGGTGGATATCGCGGCTGCTCTAAAGCCTTCGGCTCGAGGCGAGTTGGAGATCACTGATGTCAATCTAGAATATTTGCGTCGCGGTCGCCTGCGGTGCCAGACGATGGGGCGCGGCTATGCTTGGCTGGATACAGGGACCCCTGAGTCGCTGGTCCAAGCAGGCAGTTTTATTGCGACCATCGAGTCGCGACAGGGTTTGAAGGTGGCTTGCCTGGAAGAGATCGCGCTGCTCAAAGGCTTTATTGATGACAAACAGTTGGCAGCCATCGCGGTGTCGATCGGCAGCGATTACGGACGGTACTTGCTGGAGCGAATCGACGAACTCAAACGACACATGTCATCGGCAGCAACTCCAGAAGCAAAAGGCGTAGAACGGCCGTCTAATCCCGGCTCAAGATAACGCCAGACGTCAAAGTCTTTCGACCAACCGGTCAAGCCGTTTCTTAAAGCGGCGGATCCAAATGGTTCTTCGATCGCAAGGCAGGTGCGGTCAGCTTTCGTTTGGATGGGTGGGACGCAGGCCTTGGTGGACGAGCAGTTCGTGTGCCCAGGATGCGTCATCCGGTGGCAACGGTGGGTCGGGGGCGTCGCGATAGTCGATGTCGTCGTAGCGGCCGTGGTGATAACAGCGGTCGATCAGTACCTGCAGGTCCAATGGTACGTCTGCGTCTTGCTGCCGGAGCGGCACGCCGATGCTGGGAAGTCGCTCGCGCAAAGGCACGCGATACAGTTCGTAAGCGTCAGGCTTCCAGCCTCGCACCACACAGACTTGGTACGTGCTGCGGTGCGACGGCGGTACCCATCGGGCCGGTACCGCTAATACCCGTTTGCCGCTACGAAGGAGGTCGATTTCCACCAGGCTGACTCTGCCCAGCAAATACTCCCGCTGCTTGCGAAGATACTGCGATTGTCCATCTCCCGGGTATTTGTTGGATTCGCTGAGCAATTCGATCACCGTGACCACGCGATTGCCCGAACCCACATCAACAATCTCGATGTAGCCCTCGGTCGCTCGTTCCGGCTGAGCGTAAATGATGATCGGCTCGGCGACGGCCATGCCAGTTCCTGCGGAACCCGCCGCATCCGATCGCCCGGATGGATGCTCGATCACCCTTAGATCAGGGTAAATGCTGCGCGCCTCATCAAAATCGGGCTCCACAAACACGCGCTCTTCCAAGCGGGCGCGCAGATCGCCAGGCAGGTGTTCCTGCAAGGCGTCACGGGCGTATGTCAAAAAACTGTGATGGATATCCCGCCAGTGCGATTCCAAATACGGGTCCATCCCGGGAAACGGGCTCTTCATCGAAACCTCCGAGGAAATGCTCTCGATGTACGCTCCCATTGTACCTGCCCGCTGGTTTGTTGGCCAATCGTCGGCATGATCCCGAATGATGCTGCCCACCGGTCATAAGGATTCGGAACGAACGGTTTATCGAGCCATGTTCATCCCTTATCATAGGCCCAAGACTATTGACCGCCTGGAACGATCCGGTGCTCCATGAAACCTAGCATCCAGAAAGAACAGATACGTCGCAACGCGTTGAGCGTTGATTGCTGGCAGCGTTACGCCGGACATCGACACCAGGTGACCGGTCTGCTGTGCGAGTTGCCGTTGGAATCGTCGACGCCGGCGCTGTGCGTGTTGGGCGCAGGGAATTGTAACGATCTGGATCTCCGCCAGCTTGCCGCCCGCTTCGCGACCATGCATCTGGTCGATTTGGACGGCGACGCGATGCACGAGGGGATCCAGCGTCAACAACTGGATGATGCCAGCGGGGTTAAGGTCCTGGGCAGTGTGGACCTGGCTGGACTGATCGATGTTTTAGACGATCGGACAGGCGATGGTTCGATCAGCGAGCCGCGATTACATCGCTTTCTTCAGCAACCGGGACCGTGGATCCCCCGTCCACTGGAACCCCTGGCGGGATCGTTCGATGTGGTGGCCTCCGTCTGCACGCTCAGCCAGTTGATCGATTCGATTGGCGTTTCTCTGGGCAAGAACCACCCGAACTTCCTGGAGCTGGTATTCGCGGTGCGTCGCCAGCATTTGCAATTGATGCTGGCGCTGCTGCGTGACGGTGGTCGCGGGGTGCTGGTTACCGATTTCGTTTCTTCCGATACGTGCCCTGAGCTTGTCGATGCTTCGCCGGAACGTCTGCCTTCCTTGTGTGTCCAGTTGATCCAGCAGCACAATTTCTTCACCGGTCTGAACCCGATGGCCATCGTCCGTTTGCTGAGTCAGGACGCGGCATTCCAGAATCAGACTGCCGATGTGCGGCTGACGTCGCCATGGTGCTGGCGGTACGTCAGCCGCACGTATGCGGTGGCGGCGATCCTGTTCGGCAAGACCGGTGGCTCGCGTCCTGCGAAGCATCCGACCAGGCCTTGACCTACTGGAATCGAGCTCGGTAATCTTCCACACAGCCGTACTTAACCGTACAGCCCATCGGGTTGGTTTCGGTGACTGGTGGATCGTTTCCCGCCAGCAGCGCATCCAAAGCAGCTCGAACGAAATGCTGCTGGACGGCGGCCGGATTGGTATTGTCGTCGATGCTGCCCTTGTAGCGCACGACGCGATCTTCATCCAGCAGGAACACGTGAGGCGTATTGCGAGCCCCGAAGCGATGGCCCGATTCCTTGCTTTCGTCCATGATGTACAGGAAGTTGTAAGCCTTCTCTTCCGCTCGATCCTTCATGCGGCTCAGCGGATAGATCCCATTGGGGTTCAGCACCACCACCTGGACGCCCTTATCTTCGTAATCCGCCTGAAGCTGGATGATCCGGTCTTCATAGGCCACCACCGTCGGGCAGTGATGGCAAGCGAAGACCACTGCCAGCAGCTTGCTGTCCAGGTCTGCCATCCGATAGCTTTGGCCGTCGGTCGCTGGCAGCGAGCCCCAATCGGGCGCCTTGTCGCCGATGCTGAGCGATTCTCGTGGTTTGCCATGTTCTCCCGTCGATCCGCAGGCGATTGTCGACGCAAGCAGCCCCAGCGTGATCGGGGCTATCCAGAAAGCGAGTGAGCGAGTCATCATGAAGGACCTCCTTTGGGATGGATTCGTCACCGGTCGAACTTCGGCACGTTCGCGCGTTCGACCACTGTACGGGCCTGCAGCGGCAGCAGGACCCAACCTATTCAATCTAGTGTCGCTCTTCCAGCCAGACAACCTTGCCACTCTGCATGGGGGTCATTTGAGCTGTTCTGGACCGTGGTGGGGGCATTTTTTCCAATCGCAAAATGGGGTAAATTCAGAGGAAGTGTCGATCCACGACACACCAGCGGCTCGAGGCCGTTCGGCGAATCATTCCAACTGAGAAGAAGAAAGGAACCGTGGTGATGCAACGGCGAACGTTCTTAAGGTCGGGAGTTGCCGGGTTGGCCTCGATGGCAGCCCTGCGAG
>SKVE01000949.1 GCA_007129635.1 Planctomycetaceae bacterium | reverse complement strand
TTTCTTTCAGCGCTTTGAGAGGTCGCACTTTGACAACCTTTCGGGCCGGTTTTGGAGCCGCCCAGACCATCTCGCCGGTCGCTGGGTTCCGGACTTGTCGTTTCTTCGTGGCCGGCCGTTGTTGAACGACAACCTTCAGCAAGCCGTGCAGGGTGAACTGTCCCGCTTCTTTGACCGCCTTGGTCAATTCTTCGTTCAGGGCATCCAGTACGGCACCGACATCTTTCTTGGTCAAACCGGTCGTCTCCGCGATGTTTGCGTACAATTCGGTTTTCGTCGGCGCCTTTGCTGCTGCTGCTTTCTTTTTTGCCATGCCTTGCAGCCCTCCATGTAACAGGGAAATTGAATCAACTGAACTACATCGTTCCGCTGTGCGGACGGCGATGATTAGATACTTTGCTAGCGGATTTGCAAGCCGGAAATGCCGCAAAAACCGGTAAAAAAGGAAAAAATGTCACCGTAAAGCGTCCGCGAATGCCGCTTTCAGGCTTTTTAGCGCTGTCACGCCGTCTTTCCCGTCGGTGACCACGTTCACCTGGACTTCGCTGGTGTTGACCATATCGACGTTCACCCCCGATTCGGCCAGAGCCTGAAACATGCGGATCGCTACGGTCGTATTGCTCCGAAGTCCGACCCCGCAGACGCTCAGCTTGGCGACCTCCGCTTCGCTGCTGGTTCCTCCGCAGGAGAATTCGGCGGCCAGCCGTTGCGCGACGACGGCCGCGGCCGGGACTTGGCTGCGCGGGACCGTGAAACTCAAACTGGCGTGGTCCCGATGGCTATCGTGGCTCTGGACAATCATATCTACCACGATCCCGCTGGCCGCCACTTCGCGAAATACGTGCGTTGCGATTCCGGGTTCGTCCGGCAATCCGGTGATCGTCACGCGTCCCTGAGTGTCATCCAACGCGATGTCGTCCAGCATCAGATCTTCCATGTCGACGTCTTGCAATCGCGAGGCGACCGCAGCGGCATCCGCCGTGGGACGGTGGCCGGCGGCAGGAATCGGGGACAACTCGGGTTTCTTCGTCAGTTCGAACGCCGCGTGGACGGCGCGCAATGCGGGCAGGGCGCTTGCCCGTTCGACCAGCACCGAGATCTTGATCTCGCTGGTCGAGATCATCTGGATGTTGATCTTCTCGTCGGCCAATGCGGCAAACATTCGCTCGGCCACCCCCGTCTGGTTGGCCATGCCCAGTCCGACCACGGAAACCTTCGATACTTGATCGTCCCAGTTTAATTGTCCCGCCCCCAGGGTCTCGATGGCCTGTTGAACGGCTTCCAGCGTGATCTTTAATTCGTCGTTCGGCACGGTGAACGAGATATCGGCATACCCGGCTTCGCTGACGTTCTGGACGATCATGTCGACCGTCACGTTCCGGTTGGCCACGCGGGAGAAAATCTCCAGGCTGATACCCGGTCGGTCGGGTACTCCCAGCACGCTGATCCGCGCCTCGTTCTTCGTGACGGCAGCTCCGCAAACCGGCGCAGCATACGATTCGGGCTCGGCGACAATCATCGATCCGGGCGTGTCGCTGAAACTGCTGCGCACGTGGATGGGCACATTGAACTTTTTCGCGAACTCGATCGACCGGTTGTGCATCACGCTCGCGCCCAGACTGGCCAGTTCCAGCATCTCATCATAGCTGATCCGCTCGACCTGCCTGGCTTCGGGCAGCACGCGCGGGTCGGTGGTGTACACGCCGTCGACATCGGTATGGATCTCGCAGGCGTCCGCGTTCAGCACGGCAGCCAGGGCGACCGCCGTGGTATCGCTGCCGCCGCGTCCCAGCGTGGTGACGTCCATGTGTTCGTCGATGCCTTGGAACCCGGCGGCGATCACAATGTTTCCCTGGTCCAGCAATTGCTGGAGCCGGTCCGTGGAAATCGACTTGATGCGAGCTTTGGTGTGGATGGTATCGGTACGGATTCCGATCTGGGCACCGGTCAGACTGACCGCCTTGTAACCCAGCGAATGGATCGCCATGGCCATCAAGGCCACGCTGATCTGCTCGCCCGTGGACAGCAGCATATCCATCTCCCGAGCCTCCGGGTGATCCGTGATCTCGCTGGCCAGTCGAACCAGTTGGTCGGTCTGTTTCCCCATGGCGCTGACGACCATCACCACCTGGTGCCCATCCTGGTAAGCTCGAATTGCCTTGCGCGCTGCGGCCAGGATCTTCTCGCAATCCGCAACGCTGGTTCCACCAAACTTCTGTACGATCAGAGACATCGTTGTTGCTATCGTCTTTCCGGGAATCTATGAAAGGAGTGAATTCGCATGGTACGCCCGTCGCTTCGCCGTCAAGCGTCAGCCATGCAGGAAGTAACGCATCAGTTTCCAGCCCTCGGGAAAATTCAATGTTGATTGGGCCGCGTTGATTTCGTCGTACGTGGTGCAATCATCAGCAATGATGCCCGCGCCGGCCAACGCCAAGGGGACGAAGCCGTGGCTGTGGGTTTTGGTCCGCAGCGGCGTCGGATGGTCGGGTGTCACCAGCAAGCGGAAATCGCCCTGCGCATCCAGAGCCTCCAGCAGCGGTCCGACGATGTGGCGATCGATTTCCTCTAACGCCTTGACCTTGGCCGACACGTCGCCTTCGTGCGAGGCCTCGTCCGTCGCCTCGACATGCACACAAATCAGATCCGTCGTGGGCAGCGACTCGATGGCGTAGCGGCCCTTGGCGGCGTAGTCCGTATCCGTGTATCCGGTAGCGCCCGGAACCTCGATCCGCTGCCAGCCGATCAGCGAGGCCAAACCGCGGAGCAGATCCACCGCCGTGATCATCTTGCCGACGCACCCGTAGACCTGCTGGAACGGTTCCAGTTGAGGCGTCCGACCAAGTCCCCAAAGCCAGAGATTCGTGGCAGGCAAACGACCGGAATTTCGCCGAGCCACGTTGACCGGATGCTGGGCGAATAAGGCCACACTGCGGCCCATCAAGTCATGCAACAGACTGCTCCCGCCGCCTCGCGGATAGTCGTCCGCGATCGATCGATCGGTCAAGTCGTGGGGCGCTGTGGTTCGCGTCTCGCGGGTGAACGCAGCGGCCTGCTCGTGCCCCCGATAGATCAGCAGGTTGCGGTAGCTGACACCCGGTACAAATTCCAACGGCAGATCGCCGACTAATTCTTCTTGAGCCGACCGGAGCAAAAGAGTGGCTTCTTCCGTCGAGATATGTCCCGCCGTAAAATCGCGCATCACCTGATCTTCGATGGTCACCAGATTGCAGCGGATGGCCCAATCCTCGGGGCCCAGCGAGATGCCCTGAGCCGCTGCCTCCAAGGGGGCTCGACCTGAATAATTTGCCTCGGGATCATACCCCAACAGACTGAGATTCGCCACATCCGATCCGGCGGGCAAATGCTCGGGAACGTGGTTGGCCCGACCGACCACGCCGCGAGTCGCCACCCGATCCATGGCCGGTGTTCGCGCGGCCTGCAACGGAGTCAATCCGTCAAGCGACGCTTGCGGTTCGTCCGCGCAACCATCCGGGATAACGATGGCGTACTTCATGCAACCTTCCTTGCTGGAATGGTGAACCCAAAGCGTACAGTCTGAACAAAATGCCGCCTGCCGTCCAGATGTACCCAATCGACAAAATCGATGGTACTCCGCTTGGATTCTTGCTCGGATTCTCTATAACTCGGGCCATGCGAATCACTACTTGGAACGTAAACGGTCTTCGGGCAGCTCTCAAGAAGGGGTTTGGCGATTGCCTCGCTCGAATCTCTCCGGATGTCCTGTTGTTGCAAGAGATCCGTAGCCTGCCTGAACAATTGCCACCTGAATGGATAGATCCGGAAGGCTGGACTGTGTACTGGCATCCGGCCGAGAAGAAGGGGTACGCGGGCACCGCGATCTGGTCGCGATTGCCTGTCGAATTCCTCGGCTTTGGGATCGATGGTAAACCAGACCCAGACGGACGGGTGGTCAGCGCTCGGGTACAGGGCGTTCACGTGGTTTCGGTCTACTTGCCGTCGGGGTCCGCCGGTCCCGCGCAGCAGCAGTCAAAAGAAGCCTGGATGAAGCGTTTCCTCCCCTGGGCTAGAAAGATGGCCCAGTCCGACAATCCGGTCATTTTGGGTGGTGATCTCAATATCGCTCACACCGAACAGGATATCTTCTACGCCAAAGGCAACGAAAAGAACTCGGGATTTTTGCCTCATGAACGTCAGTGGTTCACGCGCCTGCTGAAAGCCGGATGGCATGATTTGGTGCGCGGCCATTTCGGGGCAATTGATGGACCTTATTCATGGTGGTCCAATCGCGGCAATGCGCGACAGTTGGACCGCGGTTGGCGTATCGATTACCTGCTTGGCAATGAGAGGGCTTCCCAGAAGTTTCAGGACGCGTCGGTGGATCGAGCGGCTGGCATCACCGTTTCGGACCATGCTCCCGTGACGATCGATTTAGAAATCGATCCGACGGACCGTTAATCTGCCCCGTGCGTACGTGAGGGCTGTTGTTCAGCAGCCGCTAACATCTGTTGAATGATCGCAGGTTGGTCGTCATCGGTTGTTCGGACCAAAAAGCGGCATTCGCTGAGGCTGCGAAACCACGTTTCCTGATGACGAGCGAACCGGCGGGTGCGCGTTTTGACGGTTTCGATCGTTTGTTCCCGTGCATGTCCCTGTTTCAGGCCTTGGATCACTTCGCGATAGCCGACCGCTTGGCTGGCGGTGCGGCTCAACTCCTGATACCGATCCAGAATTCCGCGGACTTCGTCTACCAACCCGGCCGCGAACATCGCCTCGACTCGCTGCTGGATCCGCTGATGCAGTACATTGCGGGGCCATGTAACCACAAACACGCGGCACTGATCGGCGGGGCGACCTTCGTCGAACTGGGTCTGCAGATGGCTGATGGGCCGCCCGGTCGATCGATAGACTTCCAGGGCTCGGATGATGCGACGCTTGTCGTGGGGGTGCAGTTTGGCTGCGGAGAGCGGATCGATCTGCTGTAAGCGTCGATGCAGGGCGGGGAGTTCGACGGTCTGCAGTTCCTCTTCGATTTGTTGTCGAAACTCCCAGTCGGCGGGCGGGCCGCGGAAGATGCCCCGCAGCATGGCCTTCAGGTACAGGGGCGTACCGCCGACAAACAGCACCTGGCGTCCCCGCTGGCGAATTTGATCGATTTTGGCGGTCGCCGCATCGACATAATTGGAAAGGCTGAACTGCTGGTCCGGTTCCAGGATATCGATCAGATGATGGGGAACGCGTCGCTGTTGCTCGGCGTTGGGCTTGGCGGTGCCGATATCCATGTGTCGGTACAATGTCATCGAATCCAACGAAATGATCTCGGCACCCAGTCGCTGGGCCAGTTCCAATCCGATTTCGGTTTTTCCACTGGCGGTCGGACCGGTCAAGTACCAGCAGTCTGGTGCTGGTGGTGTCGAGCTTGTTCCCTTGGTTGTGGCGGAATTGGATGAGGACATGAGGGGGGCGCGTTGTTTTTTGGGAAGGCGATTGTCAAATCATCAGCGAGGTCTTAGGATAGCGAGTTTTTCAGACGCATCGTCCCCCGTCAAGATCCCCCGTCAAGAGGCGACCATGGAAGCGACCATCCTGCAGAAATTGATGGAAGTCATCGAAGACCGCCGCAATAACCCACCGCAGCGATCGTACACCAGCCAGTTGTTTGCTGGTGGTACGCGGAAGATCGGCAGCAAGATCATCGAGGAGGCTCGAGAGTTCGTCCAGGCGGCGGGGGAACCCGAGCCGGCGGGGCGCGAGCATCTGGTCCATGAAGCGGCGGACCTGATCTACCATCTGTTTGTGATGCTGGGGCATCGAAAGGTGACATGGGCGGAAGTCGAGGCCGAATTGGGGCGTCGGTTTGGCGTCTCGGGCTTGGACGAGAAAGCATCGCGATCATCATGAACCACCTGCGGATCGGTATCCCCAGCAAGGGACGGCTTGCGGAACAGGCGGCCGATCTGCTGGGACAAGCGGGCCTGCGTTTTCGTCGCCAGGACCGAAGCCTGTTTGCACGGGTTCGAGAATTGCCGATCGATATCACGTTCCTACGAACCGACGACATCCCGGTGCTGTGCGCCGAAGGCGCCATCGACATGGGGATCACCGGCAGCGATCTGCTGGCCGAGACCGATGCGGACGTCCAGGTGCGACTGGCGTTGGGCGTAGGCCGCTGTCGTCTCGCACTGTGTGTTCCCGAGGACGCCGATATCCAGGACCCCAGCCAGTTGAACGGCCGTCGCGTGGCGACCAGTTTTCCGCAGGTCACGGCCCGGTATCTGGCCGAACATCGGGCGGAGATCCATCTGGTGCCCCTGTCAGGTTCCGTCGAAATCATGATCGCGCTGGGCGTCGCCGACGCGATTGTCGATCTGGTCGAGACGGGTAGCACCTTGGCGGCCAATCGTTTACGAGTGTTGGCGGAAATCGGAAACTACGAAACCGTGCTGATCCAGAATCGGCACCACGGCAAACCAGAGATCGCTCAGCGCGTCGTGCGACGACTGGAAGGCGTGGTGATCGCCCGCAGCTACTCGCTGCTGGAATACAATATCCCCCGAGCTAAGTTAGCCGACGTAGAACGGGTCACTCCCGGCTTTGATTCACCGACCGTCAGCCAATTGGAAGATCCCACTTGGTGCGCGGTTCGTGTGATGGTCCAGCGGAAGGAAGTGATCCCGGTCATGGAACAACTCGAAGCACTGGGCGCATCGGCCATCGTGGAAACGAGCATCACCAACTGCCGTCTGTAATCGGAATGACGGTTGCGTCATCGACGTGACTCAGGCCGCGTGACGTTCGTCGGCGGAACTCGCGTGGACGGACACGAAATGCTCGACCAGCAATTCGGTGGCCGTTTCGATCAATTTGATGCTTTCCGGTAAGTGCATGTCCCGGTGGTCGATCACCCACCGCTGCGTTTCCCTTTGGACGACGACAGCGCTTCGGGTGCGAATGTAACTGCGAGCTTCGGCCGCGCACATGTCCGGCCACAGGCCGCTCAAGCGCCGCACGACCTCGGCGCAGCAGCGTTCGGCGATCTGCCCGGCCATGATCAACAGATCTTGATCGGCATTCGATTCCGGTTCCCAGTGGCTGCTTTCCATCAGCGCGTCTCCCGTCAAAAAAACGATCCCTGCTGATAAACGTCGACGCGTTGCTTTGGCATTCTTCATTCGTTGCCAAAGATTCGGGGTTGGCCGGGTTGGTGCGTTGATGCGTTTTATCACGGTCGGAGTCAGGATCGGGGATCGTCCAGTGTGGGTACTGCGATTTCTGCGATCACCTCGCTCAGCACATGTTCGGCCGTGATCTTGCGCAAACGACTCTCCGGCCTGAGGATCAGACGATGCGTCAGCACGGGGGCAGCGATACGCTTGACATCGTCGGGTTGCACGTACTGGCGTCCGCGGATCGCTGCCATGGCTTGCGCGCTTCGGAACAAGGCGATCGAAGCGCGCGGACTGGCCCCCAAGGCCAGGTCTTCGGCTTCGCGAGTGTCGTGGATGATCTGCAGCATGTAGTGTCGGACCTTGTCGTCGACATGGATCTGACGTACCGCTTGTTGGCAACCGACCAGTTCCTCCGCCGTTACCACCGGCGTCAGATCGTCCAGCGGATGCCGGTGCTGCAGCAGGCCTAACATCTTGAATTCTTCCTCGATGGTCGGATACCCCAAGGAGAATCGCATCAGGAAACGGTCCAATTGTGCCTCGGGCAGCGAGAATGTTCCCTCGTGATCTACCGGATTCTGCGTGGCGATCACCAAAAACGGCGGCTCCAAGCGATGCGTCAGCCCATCGACCGTTACGCACTGTTCCGCCATGGCTTCCAATAGCGAGGCTTGGGTGCGCGGCGTCGTGCGATTGATCTCGTCGGCCAGCACCAGTTGGGCGAAGACCGGTCCCGCGCGAAACTCGAACTCGCTGGTCTTCTGATTGAAAATCGACGCACCGGTGACATCGCTGGGCAGCAGGTCCGGCGTGCATTGAATGCGTTTAAACGAACACCCCAGACTGCGAGCCAACGCGCGAGCCAGCATGGTCTTCGCGACGCCTGGCACATCCTCCAGCAATATGTGCCCTTCGCAAAGCCAGGCGACCAGCGACAGGACGAGCTGTTGCCGCTTGCCGACGATCACGCGTTCGACATTGCTGATGATTCGTTTCGCAACACTCGGAATGTCGGCCATGCACGTAACGCCTGGGATAAGTGGAGGGAAAAACCGGATGAAAAGCACCCGGACATGGAACCGTAAGCTTTGAAGCTTAAAGAACTTGAACCGTTTGCCAAGTCCTGTTAGGCTGCGCCGGGCCGATCGATACGACGAAGGTCGCCATTTGGGCGGGCGCGGAACTTTTTTGGCCCGTCTCGCGTCGCAACAGAGGAACAAGAGCAGAGGTTTTACGTCAATCGGGGGTCTCGCAGCCAAAGGCACTACGACGACTCGCCGATTTTAACTAAATTAGGGGGTTTTATCGATTCGACAGCCAGATGGTTTGCGAGCTGCGGCCGATCCAAGCGATGGGAACGCGGTTCGAAAGAGCGAAAGCTAGAATCGAAAGTGGTGTCATGAAGCGGCGGGGCGCGTTCGACAAAAATCAGTTGCTCAGCGGGTACCTTGACGGTGAACTTTCCGTCGAGCAGCGTCAAGCCGTCGAGCAACGGTTGGTGGAGGATCCCGAGTTTCGGGACAGCTATCGAGCGCTCACCGGGTTGGGTGAACATTTGCAAGCTCTGCAGCACCATCGTTTAGACGACGAAGCAGCAGCACGAATGGCCCGCGCGATCGACCAGGCGTACGCGGCAGCACAGCAGGACAAGTTGGCAGAGGACGTGGATGCGGAGCGGATCGCTGCTTATGTGGACGATCAATTGGACGCCCAGCAACAGCAGGCCGTACGTCTTCGCCTGGAACAGGACGAAGCTCAACGTCGCTGGTTCGACCGTTTGTGCACGTTGCAACGCCGATTGAAGCTGCTGACCGTCTATCGGCTGGACGACCAGTTCGCGGCTCGGGTGAGGCAACGAATTGAATCGCTCGAGCCTGGGGCGTCGGAGGCAACGACATGCGGCGAGATCAGCCCTGTGTTTGGCAAGAGCCGGTCGACCATGGCTGCGGACCATGCCGCCAGCGATCGGCATTCCGGCGCATGGCGCGGCGTTTTTTGGGCCGTCGCTGCGATCGCGACCGCGATTTTGCTGATGGTAGCCGTACCGCAGAGAACGGAACCGATCGGGCAGGCAGTCGTCGAGCGCCAGGAGGAGCTTGCCGAGCGGCCTGCGGTCGATCAGCCGATCGCAACGCCCGAAGATGGACCGGTCGACGCGCCAGCGGTACCCGCTCGAAAATGGTCGCCGGACGCATCGTCGCCTTTCACTTTGGTCTCATCGCTACGGCAGCGGCGGTTGGTTTTGGTTTACGAAATTTTGGTGACGGAGGAGGGAGTGAAGCATGCGGCTTTCTCCAACCTTTTGCTTCGCCACGGTATCGGCTTTGCCGACACGTCGGTGATCAGCCGCAGGGAGCAGGAAGCCTTGCTGGAAGAGCGGTTTTTGCAGGGCGTCCAGATCGCGGATCAACGGCGGCGAGAGATGGATCGGGTGGATCTCTATCTGGTGCGAACCACGGCGTTGACGGCCGACTCTCTCTACTCGGATCTGATGTCGCGACCGGCCGGTATCGGCGGTTTTTCTTTGAATCTAACGACGCGAGACGCGGGCGCTCAAGTGTTGGATCGTTTATGCGAATCCACGGACGTGGAAAACAAAGTCGACCAGGCCATCCGATTGCTCGCCAACTTGGGAATCATGAGCAGTTCGGCGAGGAACCTGGGCGCGTTCGGCTCCATCGGCTGGATCGATCCCACGCTCTTCGAAATCCCCGCACCGATCGATGATCCTGCGGTACCCGGTCGAGACGCAGATCTTTGGGATCCGCAGGTCGTGCCGCCTGCCGCCGAAGATTTTGATATCCAACCAGTGCCGCCGGTCCAAGCGGATTTCGAGTGCGAGTTGCTGTTCGTCGTACGGCAATCTGGCGTCCATCCTGAACAGGGCGACCAGCGTTGAGTCGCGCGCGGCACAGCGTCAGGATCCTTCGGCCGACAGGATTTCCAACTCTAGTCGTCCGATGACTTGCACGATCGGCAGCATGTCGGCGAACGCAGACGAGCCCTCCATGCTGGAGACTGCCAGTTTCAGATGGGCCGCGCCGATGCCGCCTTGACCCAGCGTCGCGTCCAGACCGATCCAACGATCCTCGATCCAGACTTCGGTCCACATATGATACGCGAAGCCCTGAGCGGGCGGATGGTAGACCAAACCGATCGCGACGCGAGCCGGGATCTGCCGGGCTCGGCACAATGCTGCCAGCAGCATGGCATGTTCAGTACAATCGCCTTCCAGCGACTCTGCCACCTCGGCGGCCGTCGCCATGGCGGTCGAGTAGTTTTTCAGTTGAACGGTCCGCTTGACATACCGTTCCAGCTCGCACGCCAGACGCCATGGATCGGTTTCCTGGGGCGCAACCTCAGCAGCCATTCGAACGATCCTCGCATCATCGCTTTGGATCATCGCCGTCGATTGTCGATCTGCCGGGGTAGGCTCCGTCCACGCGGAATCTGGAAATCGTGCGGGACGTTCCGGACGGATCGCTTCCACCGTTAACTCGACGGTATCCCGATCGATGACGCGAAGGGACTGGGAGCCGTCTCGGATGAATGTCTGGCCGATTTCCACGTCGGGCAGACGAGCCCGGTAGACCGCTCGAGTCGTTTGATGAGGAGCAGCAAGCGACTGCGGCACACGGACCACGGTGCTGTCGCCCAGATCGAAACCATCGCCACTGACCGGCCGGAGTGCCGTTTCGCGGTCGCAGCGGAAGGCTTCGAGATCCAGTTGCAGGTCGCGGGTCTTCCAGACGTTTCCACGTTCATCGCACCAGATGATCGAGCGTAAATGGGTCGGTCCGACGATCGTGGTCATATCGATCCGCAACAACTGCTTCGTCCCCTCCAGCAACGGTACCGACTCGTAGCCCACCGCTTCCAACTGGATCTCGCCCACCTGGTGCAGGATCGGCAGCAAGGCCTTCAAGCGGCGGGTTTCTCTCGGCTTCATCGGCTGGGCTCGCAGCGATCGATGATCGGCAAAAAAACCGCCCCATCCCGACTGCCAGGTGATCTCCTGATGTTCGGTTCGCCCCGCCGTTTGCAGTTCCATATGCAAGCGTCCCTGATCGACGTGCCCTTGGGTGATCATCCCGCTGGGTCCCGTATCGACCTGGCTGTGGAACCGGACCAAATCTCCCGCGGCATCTTCCAGGCATTCCAAACGGGATCGCACGACCGTCGTATCCTGAAATCGCTTCATCTTCAGTTCGTCCTGGTAGCGATAACGCACGTGCAAATCCCCATCGATCGATACACGCTCGGTCGTCAGATGCGTGTACCCCACCTGGCTGCCCCCAATGAAACAGGCTGCCCAGAAGTCGACGGAATCGTGTGGCTGGTCAGTCTGGTACGGCTCGGAAGGAACGGGAACATGGGAAGAATCCAACGGGGGCCTATCGCAAGCGGTCAGCGTCGCGACCAGCAAGGCCAGCCCCAGCGGCCAAACCCGTTTTCGCTGCGGCCTTGTGGTCAGGCCACGGCGTGGGAGAAGATCGGATACGGGGTGACGGTCATAACGATCAAAACAATTCATGGGGCTCTCGGGGTCAACGGAATCTGCAAGCTTATGACGACCCCGTTCAGTATAGCAGAGTCCGTCACGGGGTTGCGAGGCGAATCCTTCGCAGTAGGCAGACTTTGCGCTACCTGACATGGCGACACAAGAACCCGGTGAAATCGCAGCCAAAGTCGCTCCGATTTCGCTGCGCGCGCCGCCACAATGCTAGATTATCGTAGAGCGGCGTGAGCCCAAGGTTGGCAGGCTTCTTGGGCAGGACTGGCCCAGCGCGGTTCGATCGCTCGGAAGAAAAAACAAGGCTCTTGGACGAACAACGCGGTTTGAACGCAAATCACAACCTAAACTTGTCTATACGCTCAGCCGTTTGGTGTGATCTTACCAACAGAAGGGACGAATCGAAGATGAACATGGGCTTCTTGAAGCGCTTCTTCATGAACGTCTTGCACGAAGAGGGAGCGCCTAACGACCATCGCAGCAGCTTCGAATCGTTGACCGAGGACGACTTGGACGCCCACCTCGGGGTGGCTCGATATGGCAGCTTTGTACTCACCGACGCCGTGCGACCCTCCTACGACCTTCAGGTCGTTCCGCAACAAGGCTACCGCTACGATGCTTATCGTGACGAAACCGATGGCCAGTCGGTCCCCGTGCTCATGGCCTCGGCTTCGAAAGATCAGTTGTTCGACCTGTTCATGGAATGCCTGGACCCACTGGGACAGGAGGTCGACGTGGTTTTGGAGACGAGCCATCGCCAGGACTGTGGGCGTCACCACCAGGATCTGTACCGCGAACACATCGATCTGCCGGTGCTGAAAAGCGTGTTATGGGATTTCGAGGACCTGCTGCTGAACGATGGGTGCACGGGCATTGCCGTGATGAATCCCCGCGCGCCGCAGGAGGTTCAATTCGACGAGCACAAGTTGCTGATCATCTATGGTCGACCGCTGGACTCGTTCGAAGAGATCCTGGAATCTCACGATGTATGGCTGCGGTCAGACATCCGCTTCATCACCGAAGCCGAACATGTGCATTCGTCCAAAGACGAATACTTCCAGCAGTTCGAACAAATGAAGATGCGTCTGGGCATCGACGATCCGTGCTAAGCGCTGTCAGACAACGTGTCAGCCCTGCGATCGATCACGCATCCGCTTCGTCGTGAATGACGTCCAGCGCCATGTGCAACCGAGCTCGGTCGAAAATCTCTTGGACCACCGGTTGCAGGCCTTTCAAGAAGAACGTTCCGCCCTCGTCTCGAATGCGTCGATTCAGCATGATCAAACGGGCCATGAACGAGCTGTTGATCATCTCGAGACGCGACAGATCCAGCACAACGGTGACGGGTTTTCCCTCGCGAACGATCGTTCGAATCACACGCTCTACCTCGATCGGCTCCGGCGAACGGCCTGGAAGAGCTTCCAGCAGAAAAGAATCGGTATCCTCGCGACGTCGGCACCATAAATAGCTGCCGCATTCCGAGCAGGGCGCGTCAAATGGGGGCGGAGCCAGAAGCTGAGGCAACCCATTGCCGCACACGGGGCACTGAAAGGAAGAACGATCTTTTTTGCTAATCGCCGCTAACATGTGGTTGCCACCATAAGAAACAGGAAACAACGAGACGGGACCATATCACCGGAAAACCTCGCTATCGTCTTCTCCTCTTCCTCCTCCATCGTAACTGAAACACCCCAGACTGTAAAGTCATTTCGCGTAAGATCACGAAATTCCCGATTTTCAAAAGATCTGAATATCCCAGTCATTATGCGACCGAAAACACTAAGACGGTGGGCATGCGTCCAATCCGGGGAACTTCAGAGCTTCTGAATTCATCTAAAACGTCACGGTAAGAGGTTTTCGAGGCATTTTTTTTCGAGAAATCCCATGGGGGCAGCACAGGACAATTCGAAGCGAAGGGGCCGTAGGTTGCGCCGCCCGAACGGGCGTCGACGCTCCAGCAACCGGCGTTTGGCGCTGGAGGCCTTAGAGTCCCGTCATCTGCTCGCTCAGATTGGGGGGCTGGTTTACGGGGATATCTTTCCCGCAGGCGATATCGATTCCTATTCGTTTGTAATCAACCAGCAACACTTGGATGCGGCGGGCGGTCCGGTACGAATTACGTTATCGCTTTCGGATTCCATCGAGTCGTTTATCCCGGAAGCCGCACTGTTTGGTCCACACAACACGCTGGTCGGCAACGTTTTGAGTGCGGGTAACAAGGTCCGCTACGAATTACGCGATCCGGGGTTTTATACGGTTCTGGTGCGGGATAATGACCATCGCGATACGGGTCCGTATGCTTTGTCCCTGGCAGAATTGAATCCGCCCAGTTCGGACGCCGTTCCCTTAACCGCAGGCGAGACGTTCGCCGGAAGTCTGCTCGCAGGGCAAGTCGCCACGCACCCATTTCAGGCGTCGGAAAATGACATCCTGACGATTTCGCTGGTCGATACCAGCTCCAGTGCTGCTGGCTTTTTCCCCCGAGCCGAATTGTACG
>SKVE01000118.1 GCA_007129635.1 Planctomycetaceae bacterium | reverse complement strand
GGCGCGGCGGAAACGTCGCTGCTGTACATCGGTCGCTGTGGTCGTCATACACGAGTTCTCCTAACGCGGCCTCGCTTCGCTCGGCCGGAACCGAGGGCGAGGTGAAATCCGAATCATCACCCGGGCTCCTTTCCGGCTCGGACCGCCACACGCACGAACTGACCGGTGGCGGCGACTTGAACGGCCTGGTTGATCTGGTCCAGCGGAAATACGGCTCCGACAAGCTCCGAGTACGGGTAACGCTTGGCATGTTGTTTGAGGAACTCCAACGCCCGTCCCAGGTGCCGGGGATGGTAGTTGTGGATGCCTTTGAGCGTGAGGCATTTTCGCGTCAATTGGTTGCCATCCAACCCGAGATCGCTGCCGGGGCTCACCAATCCGGCCACCAGGTAGCGGCCGCCGATCCGCAGCGCCGCCACGGCATCTGCGACGGCCTGCGAAACGCCACAGACCTCGAAGGCCACGTCAGCCCCGTAGCCGTCGGTCCGCTGGACGATCTGCTGGGCCGCGCCGCCCGTGGGCTGATCGGCCAGATTCCAGCAGTGGTCGGCGCCAAAGCGAGCGGCCAGTTCCAGACGCGCGGCACTGACGTCCGTCACATGGATGCTGGCCGCCCCCGCTTCACGGCACAGGGCGATTAGATTCAATCCCAGCAAGCCCGCCCCCTGAATCAACACGGTTTCGCCAGGCTGAACCCCGATGGCTTCGACCGCATGGATGACGGTCGACAGCGCGCAATTGGCGGGCGTGGCGATCTCGTCGGACAATTCCGCCGGGACGCGATAAATGGCCGTGCCCGGGAACAGGTAGACGTGCTCTGCGTAGCCGCCGGTCAGATGCGGCGGGGCGGTACAAGCGGTGTGTCCGTATTTGCGCAGGGCGATGCATTTCTGAGGCAGGTCCCGATGGCAAAAGAAGCATTCGCCGCAAGATGCCATGATGGACCACGAGACCCTGTCGCCGATGCTCAGCGGATTGCCAAATCCATCCCGCTCTAACCCCGGGCCCAACGCAACGATCTGGCCGACGATCTCGTGACCCAGGATCAAGGGGGTGGGCTCCTGGCGACGTCCGAAAATGGTGTGCAGGTCGGATCCGCAGATGGTACCCATCCGCACCTTGCACAACGCCGCGCCGGGTTCGATGGAATCCGGCAAGGCAAACGATTCAATCGCCAAAGGTTTTCCCGGTTTTTCAAAAACGGCGGCATGGGATCGCGTCACGATTCGGACTCCGACAGCAAGGGAAATCGCAGTAATTCGTCCAGCGAGCGGATGAGGGGAACGTCGCTTGCCGTATCGGGCCACTGGCGGCGAGTCGCCTGATGCTGTAGCCAGATGGCGGGCATCCCGACCGCTTGCGCCCCGCACATATCGATCCGCCAGTCGTCTCCGACATAAACGGCTTGGGCAGGCGAGCAATCGAGTTGCCGTAGGCACGTCATGAAGGGACGCGGGTCGGGTTTCTCGGGAACGCCCGCCTCGCCCGCCACGACCACGGCCTGGAAGCATTCCATCAACGCCGGGAAATCACGCAGCCGATGCGTCCCCAACCGGCCCTGGCCTTGCGTGTTGGTCACCAGCCCCAGCCGAAACGAAGCGTGCAACTGACGCAAGACGTCGCGCGCCTCGGGAAACTCTCGAGTATGGCCACGCACGGTGTCCCAGTATTCGGCCTCCCAGCTTTCCGCGTCGGCTACGTCCGCGTCGGCTACGTCCGCCGAGCAACCAAAGTGTTGCAGCAGATCCATCGCCAGATTCTTCCGCGAAAAATCCGACGCATGTTGCCGCTCCGCACGCCGCTGTCGATAGCAGGCCAGGAATTCGTCCGCGTCGACGTTCACCAATCGGCTCAAGATCCGCGATTGCAATCGCTTTTCGGCCGTACGGAACCCGTGGGCCGAATCGACCAGCGTTTGTCCGAAATCAAATAGGACAGCCCGAACCATGGATCTTTCCCTGGTGGTAGCCCAGTGACCTGGCCGCGTGGCGAACAAGTCGCACGCGGCGTCGGATGTTTTCTCCCGGAACGTCGGCCGTTCCTCCGATAAACGCCGATCGGACACGAAATCCGACGCAGGGGTCAGTCTCGACCCCATTTGGCGAAGTAATCGCCGAACAACTCTTCGTCACTCGGCACATGCTCCTCGGCGGGCACTGCCAGCCAAGTATAATTGAGGAACTGTCGCCAATTGATGTTGTCGCTGGTCATGTTCCCGGCCCAACTGCCGCAGCCCAGGCTGTCGGTGAAGGGCAAACCGCTGTTCCAACCGCCGCTGTTGGCGTGGGCGTGCGGCATGTTGCAGACCACTCGACCCACGTTGGCTCGCAGCGCCAATTGTACACGCCGCTCGTCGCGTTCCGAATGCAGGGAAACCGAGTGACCTTCTCCGGAGAACTGAAGGATCTTCTCCAGCCGGTCTAGCATCTCGTCGAAATCGGTCCATTTCCAGACCGTCAACGTCGGGCTGATCTTCTCTCCGGAAAAACGATCCTCAGGGCCCGGCTTCGTCCCCTCGACCATTAGGAATCGAGTCGACTCGGGTACCGACAGACCGGCTTGTTGGGCGATGAACAGCGCTGGTTTGGCCACCAATTGCCGGTTCAAAGTCTTGCCGTTGGGCCAGTAGTAAGCGCGCAGCTTCTCGCGTTCCTCGGTACTGCACAGGTAGCCGCCCTGCGCCTTCAAACAATCCAGCATGGTTTCCAACACGCCTTCGTAAATCGCGACAGCATTTTCCGAAGAGCACGAAGCGGAATTGTTGGCCAGTTTGGACAGCGCGATCTTATGGGCCGTGGCGGAGAGATCGGCCGTTTCGTCGACGATCGACACCACGTTCCCCGCGCCCACGGTCTGCGCCGGCTTGCCGGCCGCGTAGACAACCTTGACCAAGGCCGCTCCGCCCGTGGCCATGGCGTAATCGCAACACGCCATCAGTTCGGACGTCTTTTCGTGGCTGGTCTCTTGGATGCACTGGAGCAGATCGACGGGAGCCCCGATCTTTTCCAACGCGCGGCGCCCGTATTCCACGGTGCGGTACGAACTGCCTTGCGTGCGAGGATGCGGCGAAACGATCATCGCGTTGCGCGTCTTCAAGGTGCTCAAGCCCAGGCAACAGATCGTCGATTCCGGGTTGGTGCACGGCACGACATTGGCGATCACCCCGATCGGCTTGGCGTATTTGCGAATGCCGCGCGCCGGGTCCTCTTCGACCAGCCCGCAGGTCTTGGCACCGCGCTGATCCCACAAGGTGCCCAGCGTCTTGGCGCGGATCTTGGCGCGTTTGTCTTCGAACACCCCGATTCCCGACTCGTCGACCGCCAATCGCGCCAGTTCCTCGCGTATCGGCTCCTTCTGCCACTCCCAGGCCGCCGCCTGGACCATTTCGTCGACCTTATCCTGCGGCCAGTACCTGACCGCCTCGAAGGCTGCTCGAGCCCTCTGATACATTTCCGCGATGTTGTCTTGGCTCACGTGCTTACTCCAGAAATACAGGGCCTGCGATTACAATTTGCCGACTTTCTTGATCCCCGACTTTTTACTCGGGTCCTCGATTTCCTCGATCAAAGCGAATCCGCTGCCGGGCAGATGCTTCATCTTTTCAAAACGCTCCTTCCACTCGTCGGGCGTCCGACACACGGCCGCTTCGGAAGCCGGCGGGCGATCCTGCAACGGCGGGACCGGGCATTCGGCAGGCCCATCGTACATTTCCGGCGGGGTGAGGTCCTGCCCCAGCCGAGACGTTCCTTCGCGTTCAACCTCCTCGATGTAGTGTGCCCCGGCCGCGTAGGCTCGCGTGACGGCCATGATGGCCCAAGACGCCTCGGGACTGAACCCCAGATCCAGCATCGTGGCGCCGATCGCGCCCAGCATGTCCAAGTCGACCGGCGTGGCAGACTGCGCTTGAGCCGCAGCGACGACGTGCTGCATGAAGACAATGTTCTTGCCGGCCACCCCCAGCTTTTCCGCTCGAGCCAGCACGCGTTGAGCGGCCGGGT
>SKVE01000835.1 GCA_007129635.1 Planctomycetaceae bacterium | reverse complement strand
TGAACCCTAACGCGGCCTCCGGCCGCAACCCACGTAGGTTGGGTCTCCGACCCGGCCCGACCCGACCCGACCCGACCCGACCCGGACGGAGTCCCAAACTACAAAGATGCGCGAATTCTACAGGTGAAGACTCTAACGAGAAAGCCGAAGTCATCGAAGCTGTTGCTTGAAGCTCCGCAAGGATGTCTGCCCGTCGATGAACAGGCATTCGATCCCAAGCATCTCGGCGAAATCCTCGATGTGCTCAGCGGTCGCGGCCTGGCTGAACACCGTGTGGTGCGGCCCCCCAGCGTAGATCCAAGCAGCCGCCGACGTTTTCAAATCGGGGCGCGGTGCCCAGAGCGCCCGGGCCACGGGAAGGTTCGGCAAAGGTTGCTCGGGGGTCACCGTGTCCACCTCGTTCACCAAGATCCGAAAGCGGTCGCCCAGATCGATCATGGCGACGTTGACGGCAGGCCCCGGCGGAGCCGTGAAGACCAAACGCACGGGATCGGCCTTGCCGCCGATGCCCAACGGATGGATCTCGCACGAGGGTTTCTCGGCGGACAGCGTCGGACAGATCTCCAGCATGTGAGCGCCCAGCACGAGCTGGCCGCCGGGATGAAGATGGTAAGTATAATCTTCCATGAACGATGTTCCGCCCGGCAGGCCTGCGGTCAAGGTCTTGATCACGCGGACCAGAGCCGCTGTCTTCCAGTCCCCTTCCGCGCCGAAACCGTAGCCATCGGCCATCAAACGCTGGATGGCGATCCCGGGCAATTGCTCCAGTCCGTACAGATCCTCGAAGGTGTCGGTGAAAGCGTCGGCTCCGACGCTTTCGAGAAACGCACGCAGCCCCAGTTCCCCGCGCGCCGCGTAGCGCAGGGACGGGCGATGCTGGCCGTCCGGTTTCAGCGAATTGGCCATCGCGTACGTCGCGTCGTATTCCGCCACCAGACGGTCGACTTCGGCGTCACTGACGTCCTGGATTCGCTGGACCAATTCGCCGACGCCGTATCCGTTGACGGCCATCCCCATCCGTATCTGAGCTTCGACCTTGTCGCCTTCGGTCACGGCCACCTGACGCATGTTATCGCCCAACCGAGCGACTTTCAGATTTCGTAGCTCGTGGGCTCCGATGGCCGCACGCATCCAAGCCGCAAGACGGTCCCAAACGTCCTCGTCCTGCCAATGGCCCACCACGACCTTGCGCGACTTGCCCAATCGCGTGCAGATGAAGCCGAACTCGCGGTCCCCGTGAGCCGACTGGTTCAGGTTCATGAAGTCCATGTCGATGGTCGCCCAAGGGAGATCCCGGTTGAACTGGGTATGCAGATGGAGCATCGGTTTGTCCAACGCCAGCAAACCCGCGATCCACATCTTGGCCGGCGAAAATGTGTGCATCCAGCATACCAGCCCGACGCAGTTGGGTGCGGCGTTCGCCTCGCGACACAATTGGGTGATCGATTCCGGTGTCGTCACGACCGACTTGAAGACCACGTGAATCGGCAAAGTCTTCGCGGAATTAAATGCGTCGACAACTTGCCGACTGTTTTCGGCCACCTGGGCCAACACCCGCTCGCCGTACAGATGCTGGCTGCCCGTAACGAACCATACTTCCAAAGAATCGAAACCCGGCTTGGCACTCATCCGTCATGTCCCCCGCCAGCGGCCAACCGTCTCACTTCTGACCGTAATAGGCCGCCGGTCCATGCTTGCGTTGATAATGTTTGTCCAGTACGTAAGGTTCCAGAAAAAGCGCGTTGCGGTTGATCTGAAGGGTCCCCAGTGCCATCTCGGCAACCGCCTCCAAGGCCACCGAATGGTGCAGCGAGCCGCGCGGCGTGGTTCCCCAGGTAAACGGCGCGTGACCGGCCACCAGCACCGCAGGCATCTCCAACGGATTCAAGTTCACAAAACGCTCGACGATCACGCGGCCGGTATTCCCCTCGTAATCGGCCGACACTTCTTCTGCACTCAACGGGCGCGTGACCGGAACGGGCCCGAAGAAATGGTCGGCATGCGTCGTGCCCAAACAGGGGATCTCGCGGCGTGCCTGGGCGTACATGGTGGCGTAACGGCTGTGCGTATGAGTGACCCCGCCGATCCCGGTGAAATGGCGGTACAGCAACACGTGCGTCGCCGTGTCGCTGGATGGATTCAGATCCCCCTCGACCCGTTTTCCCTCCAGATCGACGACCACCATCTGGTCCGGCTGCAACTCCTCGTAGGGCACACCACTGGGTTTGATGACCACCAGTCCCTGCGCGCGGTCGATCCCGCTGACGTTACCCCACGTCAGCGTCACAAGCCCATGCACCACCAAATCGCGGTTGGCCTGGCAGACTTGTGCACGCAGATCGTCCAACATCATTGGACTCCCTGACGGACCCGATTGCGGATAGCGATCAGATCCTTCATGACGTTGTGCAATTGGCCCTTGTATCCGGTCGTGCCAAACGCGTCATGCAATTGCCGGTACAGCCCGTACAACTGGGCATACGTTGCCGCAGCGGCCTTGCGCGGCCGGAAGACGGTGGTTTTGGTGCCCGTCATCTTGCGTTGTGCGGCGGGCACGGTGCGATAAGCGCCCCCTGCCACCGCCCCGAAGATCGCAGCTCCCAGGGCACAGGTCTGAGCGGATCGGCTGACCTTCATGGGCCGGTTACAGACATCCGCGTAGATCTGCAGCACCATCGGATTCTTCTCGGCGATGCCGCCGCAATTGACGACTTCCTTGACATGGACGCCGTATTCTTCAAAGCGTTGGATGATCGTCAGTGCCCCGAAAGCGGTGGCTTCGATCAACGCGCGATACAGTTCCGCGGCCGTTGTATGCAGGGTTTGTCCCAGCACCAGCCCCGTCAGCAACGGGTCGACCAGGATTGTCCGGTTACCGTTGTTCCAGTCCAACGCCATCAGTCCGCTGGCGCCCGGCTGGAGCTGTTCTGCCTGCTGAGTCAGGCGGGCATGCGGATCCTGGCCAGCGGCCGATTCGGACGAAGCAAGATGCTTGACGAACCAGTGAAAGATATCGCCCACGGCGGACTGACCGGCTTCCAGGCCGTACATACCGGGCAGCACGGACCCGGGCACGATCCCGCATAGACCGGGGATGTCCTCCAGCGGCTGGTCCGCCGGCCAGACCGTGATGTCGCAGGAACTGGTTCCGATGATCTTGACTAGTGTGCCCGGCTTGACGCCCGCACCGACGGCGCCCATGTGGGCGTCGAAAGCACCCACCGCCACCGGCAGCCCTGTGGGCAGCCCAACCTTCTGAGCCATCTCGGCGGTCAATTCACCGGCCTTCTGGTCGGAGGACACCGCGCGGTCCGCGTATTGTTCAGCGACCCGGACCAGTTCCGGGTCCAACCGGCGCAGGAAATCTTTGCGTGGCAGACCGCCCCACGCTTCATGGTACATCGCTTTGTGGCCAGCCGCACAGATGCCGCGCGGTAACGTGCCCGGGTTCGTCTGGCCCGTGAGAAAGGCCGGCACAAAGTCGGCCAGTTCGACCCAAGAATGCGCCGCAGCGAACACGTCCGGAGCCGTTCGTCGGCAATGTAACAGCTTGGACCAGTACCACTCGCTGGAATACACGCCGCCACACTTGTCCAAGTATCCGTCCTTCGCACGTGCCGCTTTGGCCGTGATCTCCGCCGCCTCGCTGGCGGAGGTGTGGTCCTTCCAAAGCCAGGCATGAGCGGCCAAGTTCTGCTGAAACTTCGGCTGAAACGCCAGCGGCTGGCCGTCGGAGTCCACCGGGATGGGCGTCGAGCCGGTGGTATCGACGCCTATGCCGACCACGTATTCCGGCTGGAACCCGCGATCCTTCTTCGCCGCTCGCAGCGCGGCACCCACGGATTGCACATAACCGTCGATATAGTCGGCTGGATTCTGCCGCGCCAGGTTCGGGTCCTTTGCGTCCAGCAGGATCCCTTGCTCGCCGCTGGGGTAATCGTACACGGAACTCGCCAGCTCCGTCCCGTCAGCGAGATCCACGACGACAGCTCGCACGCTGTTCGTGC
>SKVE01000438.1 GCA_007129635.1 Planctomycetaceae bacterium | reverse complement strand
TGGTTAACGGTGTTGAGGCGCAGGTCACGACTCTGATCTTTTCTTATAGTGGAGTGAGTCACCCCATTCGCCATACCCAATTTCGTCACCGGCCAGTTTAATTCGCGCTTCGAGACAGTTTTTGCACTCATCAGCCTCTTCGTCCACACACGGCTTGTCGTCATACAACAGATACCCCTCACGGTATTGCACCGGCGTGAGGTTGGGCATGATCACATTGGCGCCCACTTTAAGGGCTATTTTCCGGCCGATCTGGTGCGATTGGATATCCTGGTCAACAGCAATCGTGTCGATGCGTTAAGCGTTATCTGCGACCGTGCCGACGCCGATCGCCGCGGCCGGGCCGTGGTCAAAAAGTTAAAGGAAGAGATCGACCGCCACATGTTCGAGGTGGCCATCCAGGCTGCGATCGGTTCGCGAGTGATCGCTCGCGAAACGGTTCCGGCGATGCGAAAGAACGTTACGGCCAAATGTTACGGCGGGGACATCTCGCGAAAACGTAAACTGTGGGCGAAGCAGCGCGAAGGCAAAAAACGCATGAAGTCCATCGGGCAGGTCGACATCTCGCAAAAGGCTTTCATGGCAGTGCTGCAGACAGGTTCCGAAAAGTAAAAGGCCTCGAAACCATGGGACGCGTCGGCGACGATAACCGGAAATCCATCGCGGCATCCGAGGGGCACGAACCGCCAGACCCGACCAACCGCGTACCGGGCATGAAAGCGGTTGACGTAGCATCTCCATGGCTGTTCGAACTGCACCAGGTGACCCATCGCTACGGCCAGACGCTGGCCCTGAGCGATCTGACGGTCCAGATCCCCATCGATTCCATCGGATTGGTCGGCCAGAACGGAGCCGGCAAGTCGACGCTGATGCAGATCTTGCTGGGGTTGATCCGCCCCACCCAGGGCTCGGCGCGAGTGCTGGGCAGGGATGTGGGGACCCAGGGCGTTGCGTTGCGCGGCACGGTCGGGTACATGTCCGAGCGCGAAGCCTTTGTGCCCGGTTTGAAGGGCATCGAGTACGTGGCGCTGGCCGGGCAGTTGTCCGGCATGTCCAGCCGTCAGGCATGGCGCCGCGCGCACGAGACGCTGTCCTACCTGGGTTTGGAAGAGGCTCGCTACCGTTATCTGGAAGAGTATTCCGTCGGGATGAAGCAGCGTCTGAAACTGGCAGCCGCTATGGTGCATGATCCGGATCTCCTGCTGCTGGACGAACCCACGTCGGGTCTGGATCCCGAGGGCCGTAACGCCATGCTGAATGTGTTGAGTGTGCTGGCAACTCGACCCAACAAAGCGTTGATCCTGTCCAGCCACCTGTTAAGTGACGTCGAGCGGATCTGTCACTGGACCGTAATCTTGGACCAGGGCCGTCTGCTGCACAGCGGTCCTTTAGAAGGACTCCGTTCCTCGCGGCCCAGCCAGTACCTGCTCCGCTGGCAATCGGGCCGTGCCGATGACTTTCTGGCTTCGCTCAACGCCCGCGACGTCCAAGTCACTCCCATCGCGGGCGAAAACGCTGCCCGCGTCAAGGTGCCGTCTGGCTGGACCAATCAAACGTTCTTTCGCGAAGCGCGCCACCACGAAGTGGTTCTGACCGGGTTGGTCGCCGACGAAGATGATCTGCAGGCCGTCTACCAGCGTCTGGTGCTGAAGTAAGCACTCGGCTGGACAGCTATGGTGGCGAAAGTCTGTCCTGCACTCTTCGTTCGGCGCGGGTCTCCGACCCCGCCGAAAACGCCGACCGAAGGTCTCCCGCGATATTAAAGACCTTCGGTCACCCAAGACGCAAACAGAGAAAACCGATGTTTTCACGAACGGGCCGTTTCGGGTAACCTAAGTTTCTAGCCTTATGGACCCGTTTTGTGCTCAGACTCGATTGCCAGGAGGGAAATTCGAAGTCATGACCGTTTCCAAACAACGCTTACGTACTGTGATTCTATCTGTTTTCTCAGCATGCTTTTTCCTGGCCCACCTTGCCCATGCTGCCGAGCCAACGGCGGACCAAGCGTTGCGGCTGCGACCGATTCAGGCGGATGTGGATTTCGACATCCCCACCGCCGAAGAGATGAAGCTCTGCACGGTGCGTTCCAGTTCGGAACCAGGCCAGGCGGGTTGGTATGTGTATTCGCCCGGGGGCCAACTGCTGCGGCGATTTCTAGATACCAACGGCGACAAACGATTGGACGTGTGGTGCTACTACAAAGGTGGCATCGAAGTCTATCGGGATATCGATTCGGATTTCAATGGCAAGGCGGATCAGTATCGTTGGTTGGGTACGGCCGGGACGCGTTGGGGGTTGGACGACAACGAGAATGGGGTGATCGATCGTTGGAAAACGATCTCGGCGGAAGAGGTGACGTCCGAGGTCGTGAAGGCGTTGCGCGATCGCGATCGGGCTCGGTTCATCCGCCTGCTGCCTAGTTCCCAGGAACTGGATGCGATGGGACTGGGCGATGTGCATCGTGAGGCGTTGAACGAGAAGATCGCGTCGGCCACAGCCGGCTTCAATTCCCTGGCGGAACGTCAACAGTCGATTACTGCGGATTCACGTTGGTTGCACTTTGGGGCCAGTCTGCCGGGAGTCCTGCCAGCCGGAACCCTGGGATCCACTCGCGATATCGTGGTGTACGACAACGTGTCGGCGATCGTCGACACCGGGGGAAACCACTCGCAAGTCTTCATCGGGACGCTGGTCCGGGTGGAAGGCGGCTGGCGCGTGATCGACCTGCCGGGCTCGTTGGACGATTCCGGTTCGGTGGACGTGGCCAGCGGTTTCTTCTTCCACCAGACGGCTGCCCGGCAACCGACGGCTGTGGCCGCTGCGGGGGGGATCAGCGAGGCGATGCAGCGTTTGATCCAGGATCTGGAAGGGATCGACAAGACGATCGAGCGGACCAGCAATCCGGCGGATTTGGCTAAGCTGAACGAGCGACGGGCCGGTGTGCTGCAGGGGTTGGCGGACCAGGCGTCCGGCCAGGCGGAACGTGAAACGTGGCACCGCCAGTACGCCGATACGGTCAGCGCGGCGACGCAAAGCGGCGCTTTTCCTCGAGGCCTGCAATTGCTGCAGAACTTGCTGCAGAAACTGAAACAGCAGTCCGCAGGCTCGGCAATGGTTGCGTACGTCCAGTACCGTCTGCTGTCCGCCCAGTACGCTCATTCTCTGCAGCAGTCCGATGCCGACTATGCTAAGATCCAAGACCAGTGGCAGAGCGATCTGCTGCAATTCGTCAAAGAGTATCCCAGCAGCGAGGATGCTCCCGAAGCCATGCTGCAGTTGGCAGTAGGCGAAGAGTTTGCGGGGAAGACAGACGAGGCGATCGAGTGGTACGGTCGCATCGCCGATTCTTTCTCCCAGTCGCCGCAAGCAAAGAAGGCTGCGGGGGCAAAACGCCGATTGCAGTCGGTGGGCCAAGCGATCCCCCTGGCGGGCAAGACGCTGGACGACAAAAGTGTATCGCTGGCCAATTATCGTGGCCGTACGGTGCTGATCCATTACTGGGCTACCTGGTGTGAACCTTGCAAGCAGGATATGACCATCCTGCGACAGATGCGAGCCAAGTACGCCCAGCAGGGCTTGGAGCTGATCGGGGTGAACTTGGACAGCGACCGCGATGCCGCGATCCAATTCTTGCGCAGCGAACAATTGCCCTGGCCCCAGTTGTACGAACCGGGCGGGCTGGACAGCCGGTTCGCGACCGAGATGGGAATCCTGACGTTGCCGACAATGATCCTGGTGGACCAGGAGAACCGGGTGATCAATCGCAGCATCCACGCCGCCGAACTGGACGATGAACTGTCCCGGCGTCTGCGCTGACCGTTCCGCTTCGGCCACGGATCGGAAAAATCTTGAATCCGAATGGAAGATTTTTCAAAATCTTCGGCCAGCTAGCACACGGTTGCTGGCTGGCCGGGGCTTGGGCATCCCTTGTCCGTCGCAGCGCCGGCGGCCCTTGTCCCCTGGGATGGTTGCAGGTGCTATCCCACTGGCACTTCTTTTATGGCTTTC
>SKVE01000078.1 GCA_007129635.1 Planctomycetaceae bacterium | reverse complement strand
CTCCGGGTTGAGACAATTGGTTTCTTGTTGCAAAGGACTGCCTCATGGCCGCGTTCGTCGAAGACACTTACGCCGAAGCGTTCCGAAGCCTGTATGTCGAGTTTCTGATCACGGCGCGGGACCGCCGCTGGGTCGAACACGCGGTCCATGCGGTGACCGGCAATGCGTGCAGCACCATCCTCTGTGATTGCGAGGCAGGCTGGGACCGTTTTGTAGGTCCGGAAGGTGACGAGTCGTTTGTGACGCCCGATGGTCGACCTGGCGCCATCGTGCAACTGCACGTGCCGCGATTTCGCAAGGATCGCGTCCAGGCGCTCGAGCGCGCGGCGTTGGTCCGAATCAGCCAAAATGTGTTGACGTGCCCCTCGGCCGCTTGCTTTAACTTGATCGACTCAGAAACCCACTATCGTCTGGGGCGAAAGATTGCCTATTTTGGCGACGGCTTCCAAAAGCGTATCGAACGATATGGACGTAAGCTGTGGTGGATTCCCACGCTGGGCGGCGAATTCGTGTTGGATCGACGACTGGGATACGCAGACGGGCTGATGGGCGGCAACCTGTGGTTCTTCGGGCGGGATGCCGACGCAGCGCTCGACGCGGCCGAACGAGGTGTCCGCGCGGTTCAGCAATGTCCCGGGGTGATCATGCCTTTTCCCGGAGGCATCGCCGGTAGCGGATCGAAGGCCGGCAGTCGCTACCGATTTACCGTTGCTAGCACCTATGAGAAATACTGCCCTCTGCTGCGAGACGATCCCCACGCCGATTCGAAATTGCCCGAGGACGTTCAATCGGTGATGGAAATCATCATCAACGGCCGGGATCTGGAATCGATCCGTCAAGCGACGCAAGCTGCGATCGCTGCGTCGGTCGACACGCCCGGACTGCTACGGATTTCGGCGGGCAACTACGGCGGCCGTTTGGGCAAGAGCTTCATCTATCTGCATCCACGCTCGGCCACCGAGTGATCTTCTCGAAGCCGAAATTCAAACTATTTCACGGGTTCCAAGGGCCCGAGCAGTTCATCGACGCGACGTAACACCAAGTCATGAGGATCGTTTTCCGGGACACCGCTTTCCGGATCGCGCGCTACAAAGATAGCGCGGCAGTGACGGCATTGGATGCTTCGACCAAGATACTCGACACAGATCCGTAAGCGTCGTCCGCACGTGGGACACGGCTGCACATAAAACGCTGCATGACTTGACATGGCGTCACCTCCTGTTGCCGCGAAAAGTTGACGAGAATCGGAAGGCATTCCACCTTCACCACTCCGCAGTTTAACCGAATCACGGCAGAATGCAACGGGCGAACAGCGCTAAGGATCGAATTAGTTTTCAACGCGAACGATGGATCGAATGGATGACCACCTGTTCTTGGGGTGTCGAGGGGAAGTTTTCTCGGTCGACCGTCGCGACTTGCGAGATCCGATCGACAACTTCCATCCCCTCGATCACTTCGCCAAACACACAATACCCAAAAGTGGCTGCGTCGTCACGGCTCTGATGGTCCAAGCTTGGATTGTCTGCCACGTTGATATAAAACTGGCAATTCGCGCTATCCATGTGCTCGGCATCACGGCTCATCGCCACCGTGCCACGGACGTTTTTCAGCCCGTTATCTGCCTCGCTGGCGATGTAGGCTCGCGGTTCGATCGGCTGATCATCTGTGCGAAAACCGCCCGCTGCGATCAGAAAATCCGGTGCGACGAAGTGAATCAGGGTGTTATCGTAGAAACCGCGTTCGACGTAGTTGGTCAAAAAGTTGTCTACCGTGATCGGTGCTTGTTCGGAAAACAGCCGCAAGCGGATCGAGCCGAGATTCGTTTCGATCAGCACCTCTGGCTTCGTGGCCGGTGGCATCGAGGGTCGAGCGGGCGTTTCGCTGGAAGGTCCATCGGCACGAACCTGGACAACGCCCCCAAGCGGCCGCACCTGCGGATCGTCTTGGACAGCTTGGGTCGACGACGAATCGGACGCCGACATGGCTGCGGCAGGCGGAACCTCTGTGCCACCACCGCATCCGGAAAGAACGAGCAAACATGCTGGCAACGCTAGCATGACAAGCCACGTGGACAAACGCGTCCATCGCATTGGGATAGCCTCCGTGCTTTGCCCCCATGAATCGAACCATGAGGGCACGATCAAGAATGACCTTCTGGCAAGGGAATCTCCGCATGCTCAGCCCAGCATCCGCGATGCTGGCCTGACATCATCGGAGTTTTTCCGTTTTCGTGCAAGCTCGGTTTTGATAACACAGACAGCATGATAGCATCGTCGAACCATTCAGCCGTACCACATCCCGCCCGTGGCACTGTAGACCGTGGCCCGTGGCCCGTGGCCTGATCCATCGATTCGTCTTGACAAAGAAGCTGGCTTTTCGTAGCTGATTCTTTCCTTGGATGTTTCCTTGAATGCAGCGACTGGGGATAGACGCTGATTGCTGCCGGAGAGCGTCGGTCCTTCGCTGGTCCACCCTTTGGTCGTTCGCAGATTCGGAGGATGCTGCTTTGTCACCGCACAAGGCGATGGGTGCCATGTTGCTCGTCTGGCTGGCCAGTCCGGCCAGTTTGCTGGCTGAGCCCTCACCGACGCCCGGAGGATTGCTGCAACGCAGCCATTCGATGCGTTTCGAGATCCATAGTGGACACCTGCGATTAAGCGGCCTGCGACCGGGACAACGGGCTACCCTGACGCTTCAGTGCCCGGAAGGTCACGCCAAGGAATCCCTGGTCGTTTCCCATGCCGGGGTTGACGCGGCTTCCGTCACCTACGCTTATCACGACGCCCAGCAACAGTGGGCGGTGGATATCCAACGCAATGGTCAAGTCCTGATCCAGCATCATACGAACCAGGAGGATGGCCGCCTGCAGATCGAATATCGGCAGCCAGGCCTCGGTTCTGTGGCCTTGGTCGTTCGGGACGGTGCTTCCACTCGCACGCTGACCGCGCCGGATCTTTGGCGATTGCTGTTGATCGATCGCGAGTTCTGTGGACACCATCTGGTCCCGATGCTTGAAACCTTGCGCCCCGGTTGGCGTCTGGACCGTTTCGCTGACCAAATCGAACAAGCGCTGCTGGTCCGATCCGCGACCGGTCGCCCGCTGGACCGACAGATGCTGGACCAGTTGGTCCAGGACTTGGGGCACCCCGAGTTCCGTCGCCGTCAAACGGCCGAGGTGCGGCTGCGCCGTTTTGGCCATCAGGCAGCCGGCTACCTGGGGCATGTGGATACGGGGAACCTGAGCGCCGAGCAGCGGTATCGCCTGCGGCAGATCCGACGGGCGCTGCACAGTCCCAATCAGGATACCCCCGAACGTGTGGCTGCCTGGCTGATCGACGATCCCAGCACGTGGGTCGCGCTGTTGGACCGTTAAGACACCGAACGTCGACGGGTGGCCGCCGCCCAGCTCGAAAAGCTGCTTGACCGGCCACTGGACTTTGATGCGCTGGCAGAGGAACCGGAACGCGCGGAGCAGCTCGCGCGGTTGAGAACCGAATTCGAGTTCGTCCAGCCGATCTGGGTCGGAGAACGCGCGGGCCAGCCCAGGCGATTCTGACTTTCGTTGCACGCGGCTTCACGCGATGAACTCGGGGCGGTTCGGCCGCCTCGAAGCGCACAGCCCGTTAGGCGGCATCATCGGTCCGGATCGATGACATGCTCGAAAGCAGCGCCCGGCAGCACGAAAATTTTGCCGTCTCCCATCCGTCCGCTACGCGCGATTTCGACGATACGCCGGACGATCTCATCAACGCGGGTGTCGTCGACCCACATCGAAATCTCGACTTTCGGCAAAAAAGCCATGGCGAATTCGTTCTCGTCGTATTCCTCCAGATAGCTCTTTTGACGCCCGTAGCCCTTCACCTCGCGCACCTGCAGCGATTCCAGCGGCGCGCGTTTCAGGCCCTCGATCACTTTTTCGGCCAACGTGGGCCTGACGATAGCGATGACTTGTTTCACGGTGATGACCAGATTTCACGAACAGGCAACGGAACCACGCAACGCGTCACAAAACTTG
>SKVE01000732.1 GCA_007129635.1 Planctomycetaceae bacterium | reverse complement strand
CAAGTGGTTCAGGAACAACGGTTCACGGTCCGACCCCGCTTCGACATCCTCGGCCATCCGCACGCCCAAACGGGCCAAGAACAGTTCCCAGGGAGCGTCCATCAATCTGCGCAGATCCCGAACGCGGATCTCTGCCACATCGGCATCCTCGGCCAGCAGCGAGACAAAGAACGGCGGTATGTCTTCCGGCGGAGCCAGCAGCCCCTGCGCGGCTTGCAGGTAACCCCGGTCGTAGCTGAACAGGCCGGGATGGCTTTGATCGAAGTACCGCGGGCTGAACGGTTGCAGCGGATGTCGGGTGACGACCTCCGAGCGCCGCGTCGACCGAACCGTCTGGTCGCCCGAGCAGGTCTGCTCGATGACGTCCAGCAACTCCTCCACGACGATCGACGGCGGACGCAGCCGGTGGTCGCGAACGTTCTGGCCCTGGTAAGTGATCAGCAGACGGCAGCCAGCAGCCAGCAGTGCTTCCAGCGCCAGGTGCTTGTCCTCCAGCCGCAAACTGCGATCGCCGAACCTTGGATGACGAGCGATCAGGTCGAAACCGATGGGTCGATCGACGCGCGGGAAGACGCCATCGTTCCATCCCAGCAACGCGACAACCTGGAAGGGCAAGCTGCGCATCGCCGCCATCTCGCAAAACGTGATTCCACCCAACTGAAACGCCCGCCCGCCCGTGGATTGATCGACCATCCGAGCCAGTTCGTTGGCCGCGACCGAAAACGGCAAGGGCTCGTCGAATCCGTTCTGCTCGGCGACTTGACGTAACAAGCCCATGGCGTCATGGATGCGTTGGACTCCGATTTCATCCTGCCGCTGATCCAGGAACTGGTCGGCGATTCGGCCCAGCGCCTCCTGCCACTGGGACATCGGACGAACTTGCCGAATCTGTTCTCGCCAGGACTGTAGTTGGTCGATGAACGCGGCCAGGCATCCCAGCGACTGGCCTGCCAAACCCGAGGCGCGATCCAAGGCCAGCACTCCGCCCACCAACTGGCCGCCCCCGGGTGGCATGGCGTATCCCATCAGCAATCGATCCATGCCGAACTGCCAGGTATTTAGATCCGATGCCGGCAACTCTTCCGCCACGCGATGGGCCGCGTCAACGCCCCAACGTACGCCGCTGTCGGCGATCCAACCGGTGATCGTCTGGACCTGAGCGTCGTCCATCCCCGCGGCGGTCTGAACCGGAGCCAGGTTCAACAAATCCACGACTTCGCTGGCAGCAAAACGGCCCTGCAAAACATCGAGGATGCGAAAATAGGCGTCGATGATGCCACGGGTTTGGCGAGGCGAGCGACCGGCAACGGTGTAGCGAATATGTCCGTCCTGCCCCGGATCGATCCGCCCGAACACCGCATCGATCAACGGTCCGTAGGTGTCCAGGTCCGGGCACAAAATGACCACCTGTTCAGGCTGAAGCCGGGGCTCCGCTTCGAAGGCGTCTCGCAACTGGTCCTGCAATACCTCGACCTCGCGGATCGCGCTGTGACAACTATGGACTTGCACGCTGGTATCCGCGACCAGGGACCTGGGGTCGGGATCGTGGCCGACTCGCAGATCGTGCTGCAGTTCCTCCAGCAGGGTGCCTCGTTCGTCCGGTTCCGCCGACTCGGGAACATCGTGATACCGCCAGCGATCCGAATCGTAGGGCAGCATCAGAAGCTGGCGTTCCAACGACAGTTTTCCCCAGGATTCCAGCAGCGGATGGGGCATGTCAAGCTGCTGAGCTTCGCAGAACTTCCGCAACGGAGTATCCTGATCCTGCATGCGACCGAGAAGCTTCCGCTGCTGTGTCCTGTCGCCCCAGCCAGCGAATGTCGGCGAAACGATGTACAATTGGATGGGAATGTGAGCCCCAACGACATCCAGGAATCTCAGGTACACCGGAGGCACGCTGCCGCACATCCACACCTGGACACGCTCGGGTAACGTCACCGTCCCGGTCTGCAACGTCTCGGCGAAGCGCATGACCCGTTCATCGATCGTTCGCAGGGGCGTTTGTGCATCCAGGCTGTGAAACAATTTGCACTGCCACGGGGCATGCTGCATCGGATCATCCGGCAGGCTGTTTGCATCACGCCAGGAATCGATCAGATCCGGCCGATAGACCAAGTATTGGTCGAACAACCCTGCGATGCGACGAGCCAGCTCGATTCGCCGCCGCACATCGGCTTGGTCTTCTGCCTGCAAATAGTCTTTGACTGGGGCGAAATCCGGATCATCGCATAACGCGGGCAACCGGGAAGCAATCGCCCAAGTCAACGCCTCCGCATCACGCACACCGCCCGACTGAGCACCCAGCGCCTGCGTCAGTTGCCAATTCACCCACTGGCCAAGCGTGCGAAATCGATAGTGTGCCCAGCAGCCCTGGCGCCTGGCTAAAGCCCGACTGAAGTAGCTCTCCCAGCCACCGGCCGGAACAACGATCAACTGCTCCGCCAACACACGGCGCAACGGTGTCTCCAAATGCTGACAAAACAGCATCCAGAGGGATTCGAAGCGGCTGGATTGATAAACATCGATGGCCATGGTCGGCACACTCTCTGGCCCGGGCACTGGTCACGGGCCATTTTGACAGACGAAGTGAAAGATTAGGGAGTCAGCAACCCGGTAGTTGGGGGCAGCAGCGCATTATCCGCCAGCGCATCCAGATGCTTGGTAGCCGACGGTCCAGCCTGCGCGTCCAGGGGCAGTATCTCCGCCACCGGATCGCCGCTTCCGAACACCACATCCGCAGCCGTCGTGACCGTCGCCAGATCCTTGATCGTCGCATCGTAAGGTTTCGACACTCGTATTTCTCCCGTGAATCCGCAGCACACATCCCCATGCAGCCCATGATCCTAGCAAAGCCTACACCAAATCTTTCATCGAATCTACCGGAGACTGCGATGGATTACTAAAGAGATTAAGTGAAAGATTAGGTGAACAAAAAGACAAAAAGGACAGGCATCTTTCGGATGCTGGCCGTGGATTACGGCATCGAGTTCTGGAGATCCGAAGCCGACCTGCCAGCAGGCAATGGTTTGGCTGCGGTAGGGATCAGCGAGGCCGCATTATTTGTCTGCTTCGATTACTTCCAGCGGGAGCAGAAGTTGCTGGCCGTTGCGAGCCAGGTAGGGGGGGACGGTCATCAGCAGCCGTTGGCCGGTGGCCTGTTCGATCTTCCATAAGCGTCCGTCCTGGCCGTCAGGTACGGGAACGTGGAAGTAGCCGGGTCGCTCCATCGCGGCAAAGTCCAGTACCACGGAATCGTCCGCAGCTCGCATCCGCCCGTTGGTCTGGTCGGTAAAACCGCCGACGATCCGAGTGCCGCGAGGCACGTAGAAGTACAGGGTCCAGCGACCGGCCAGGGCATTACCAGGCGGATCGTCGATGGACGAACGGACGGTCAGCGGCATGTCTTCGGGCAATACCAGTTCGGTCATATCGCTGCCATCGGAGACCTCCAGCGTGTGCCAGCCATCGTAGGGTGACCGTAACGACACCGAGTACTGCTGACCATCGGGCGGCACACTCTCGTCCTGGGCCACCGGTTCCAATGTCGCCTCGGCGGGAGAATACAACCGCAGCTTGACGTTGCCGCGGTCCCGGTAGTGGGCGATCAGCCCGCCCGTCACTCGCAACTCGATGTTCCCTGGCTGCTGCAACCAGACCAGGTAGCGACGTGTTCCGCGCCCACGCAGCGACAGGGTACCGAGGGGCACTGTGGGTAAATCCAGTCGGGAAGCGGGGACCAGCCGATCGGTGAATTCGACCGGCTGGAAGTCCATTTGCATGATCGGGTTCGCATCCATTCCCTCGCGAACCATCTGCTCCAGTTCCGTTCGGTCAAACGGCTGGCTGCACTTCCACGGGTTTTCTCCTTCTGGCACGCTCCAGGCAGCTTCGTCCGGGACGTTTACGGATCGGTCTCGAAATCGATCTCGGTCACAGATCGCCACGGTCGATACCATCATCCGATCTCGCATGCGGTAGACCAGTCGCCAAAGCGTCTCGAATGCCGCTTGACGAGCT
>SKVE01000226.1 GCA_007129635.1 Planctomycetaceae bacterium | reverse complement strand
CAATCGTAGTGAGTCGAATCCGTCGGCTTGGTGATTGCCACCATCGACGGGAACGCGAGAATAACGTAGGTGTTCGGCAGAAGCTGCTACGGGTCGGCTATCTTCGAAAGGGTTCGAGAATGGGATTACCTAGATCAGGGATCGTGATCTTGATTTTCTGGCTGGCCGGGTCCGGTCTGGTTTATGGCCAGAGCGACCGAGACGAGCTGCGTTTTGTCGAGGGTCTTCGTCAGCGGCGGCTGTTTAAGCTGGCCGAATTCCACTGCCGTCAACAGTTGGCTGATTCCGCCTTGCCCGCCGTGTTGCGGACCGACCTGACGCTGGAACTGATCCGCTGCCAGGCGGCTCGAGCCGTGCATGAGACGGCCGAGGAGAGTCAGCGGTACTGGGAGCAGGCCCGGCAGACGGCGGCCGAATTCCAGCGCCAGCATCCTGCCGACCCCAGGGGGCTGTTGGTTCGAGTCCAGGATGCGCTGACCGTGTTGGCGCGAGGGCAATGGTACCGGCAGCAGTCCGAGGTGCTGGCGGAACCGGTCGAAGCGGTTGAATCGGCACGGCAGTATCTGCGCGAAGCGGCTCGCCTGCTGGATCCATTGCATGACGAAATCGTTCGCGAGATCCCGTTGCGACACCGTGCATCACCGTCCGCTGGTCAACTGAACTCAGCCGAATTGATTTCGCTGCAGCACCAGATCCAGTTCCAACTGGCGCGTGTCTATCTGAACCGGGCTCGCTGCTACCCGCCGGACAGCGAGGATCGTCTGGCGGCACTGACGGCTGCGGTGGATCAATTGCAGGGTCCGCTGGCGCGGATCGACGAGAACGATCCGCTGATCTGGTCGATCCGATTGAACTTGGCCATCTGCATGCGTTTGCAGGGCCGCTGGGCCGACGCCGACCAGCTTCTCGAATCGGTACGACAGAACGAAGCGTCGTCCGAAATCGCTTGGCTGGCTCGAGCCGAACAGGTGCGTCTGTACCTGGATCGCGCTGAGCCTCAGCAGGCACTGGCTGTTTTCTCGCAGCAACGTCCTCCGGTAGGTCAGGCGGCGGCTGAGCTGGATTTTGCGTACCTGGAGACCTGCCTGGCTCTGTGGCAAGCGGCCATGCAAGAGGCTGCGGAGACTGCCGATACCTGGCGGGACCAAGCGGCCCAGGTCGTGCGATCGATCGAACAGATGCATGGGCCGTACTGGGGGCGACGAGGCGATCTGCTGCTGGTCCGCACGGTCGGTTTGTCCCGAGCCGGTGGTCATGTCGACATTCTCAGCCGGACGGCCGATGGGCTGTACCGTCAGGGCCAATGGGCCGACGCGGTCGATGCGTACGAACAGGCGGCGGCCCGGGCATTGGCTGCCGGGCAGACCGAGCAGGGTTTCGAATTGCGTTACAAAGCGGCGTTGGTCGAACACCAACAGCAACAGCACCCGTCGGCCAGCCGTCGCTTGCGGCAACTGGCCCTGGACTTGGCAGACCAGCCCGCCGCGCCCGACGCCCATCTGCTGGCCGCTTGGAATGCGGCGCAACAAGCCCGTTCCCAATCGGAATCGTTGGAGTTGTACGCTCAGATCCTGGAAGAACACACGCAGCGGTGGCCCACGTCCGCCACCGCCGATACGGCTCGATGGTGGTTGGGGCGTTTGCGCGAGAGTCAGAATCGATGGCAAGCGGCAGCCCAGGCGTATCAAGCCATTTCCCGGAACCACGACCAGCACGCTTCCGCCTGGCAAGCCGCAGCCCGGTGCTGGGACCAGGCGTTCGCCGCACCCGAGCAGGCTCCGCCGCCCGACGAACAGACGGTCCAAGCTGCCGCAGCCGGTTTCTGGGAACAGACGCCGATCGGTAGCGGCCAGCCCCAACGACCGTGGACGTCAGCCCAACGGTACTGCGCCACACAAGCCGCCAAGCTGCTGCTGGAGTATTCCATCGACGGCTACGCTCAAGCCGAAACTATCCTGCGAACCGCCCTGGACGGTTCTCCACCGTCGGACGACGATTGGCGATGGCAGGCCGAACCGCTGTGGATTCTTGCGCTGGCAGGCCAACCGGATCGCCGCAGCGCGGCCGCAGAAGAGCTGGCAACATCGGCTTGGCCGACCGTCGACGCGTACTGGACCGTGCTGATCGGCTTGCATCGGCAGATACGACGGCTGCAGCCCGATCCGGATCAACCTCTGGGGATCGGCTTGGGCGAAACGGACCAGCAGCCTGGTCAAAAGGATCGGCGCACCTTACAGCAACTGGCGGATTTGCAGATGACGGTGGTCGACCGTTTATGGCCGCAGCTTCCACAATTGGATGCCCCGCAGCGCACGACGCTGGAGCGAATCCGAGCCGAAGCATTGTTGGCCGCCCAACGCCGCGATCAGGCGCAAACCGCTTACGCCGAACTGGCTGAAAAGCATCCCGACGACCAGCAGATCCAAAAAACGCACGCCCGGTTGCTGTTGGAAAGCGACTCGCCCGACGTCTGGCAGCAGGGCCTGGACGCTTGGCGCCGGATCGCCGCACGCCAACGTCCCGGTACGGAAGGCTGGTATGAAGCGCGCTACGCCATCGCCACCGCTTTGATCCAACTGGACCAACCCGACCAAGCCGCCAGCCGCATCCGCTACCTACAAGCCCTGCCCCCCGGCCTGGACGGCACACCCTGGCAAGCTCGCTTCCAAGCCCTGCTGGAACAAACCAGCACCCCACCCCGATGAACAATCTGGGAAACGAGTTGTGGGCGCGCATCTTCTTGATTGGTACCCATCCAACCAGACGAAGGAAAGGCGGACGCCAGAAACACCCCCAGCGCGGCAGCGTTTTCGGCCGTTTGCCAGCGGCCCAGCGGAGGAACACGCCCGATAATGAAAGGTTTCTTCATGCTATCGCTCTGGATGTTCGCGTTTACCGCCGTTGCTGGAATCGCCATGGCCCAGGGATCTGAGTATCCGATTCCCGACGGAGGCCAATCGATGCTAGCCCAACCGGGGCCGGAGGGATTGCGATTCTCCGCGCCGCGCGACCTGGCCACCGCCGAGCTTGTGGACGTCGATGGGATGCCTTTCGACCGAGCGACACGCGTCACCGTGCGGCAGCGGCCTGGTGATGCATGGGGGGTGCTGCTGACTGCCGAAACCGATGCCCCGATCCGCCGCGGCGATGTCCTGTTGGTGAGCTACTTCTGAAGGGTGAGGCCAGTGAGGACGAATCGGGCCAAGTAGCGGTGACCGCCCACGTCCAGTTGAACCGCTCGCCGCACACCAAAATCGCCACGCTTGCCGGGCAGACCGCCGAACAATGGCGCCACGTCGTGCGGCCTTTCATCGCGGCTCGAAGCCTGGACACCGGCGAAAACAATTTCGTCATCCACTTGGGCGCTGCCCCGCAGACGCTGCTGATCGGCGGCGTCGATGTGCTGAACTACGGCCCGGATGCCGACGTAGCCGCGATGCCGCAGACGCCCACCACCTACGCGGGCCGCGAGACCGACGCTGCCTGGCGCCGCGCGGCGGCCGAGCGGATCGAGCGGTATCGCAAGGCCGACATGACGTTTCAAGTCTCTGACGATGCGGGCCAGCCGGTGGCCGACGCCCATGTGCAGGTGACGATGACCCGCCATGCCTTCGGATTCGGCGCGGCGGTGACCGCCCAGATGCTGACCACCGACACCGACGATGGCCGGCGCTACCGTGAGATCGTCCAGCGGGATTACAACAAGGTGGTGTTCGAAAACGATCTCAAATGGCGGCCGTGGCTGGTGGGCGCCTCGAACAAGCACGGGACCTACCGTCGACAATGGCTCGATGAAGCCTTCGCGTGGCTCGGCGAACGTGCTATCGCCGTCCGCGGGCACTACCTGATCTGGGCCGCGGCCGCGAACTGGTGCCGGGCGTCGAGATGTGGGTGAACGAGGGCCAGGTCCTGACCAGCGGTATGCGGCACGATCAGTATCTGGACATCGTGCGCGATCTTGTGGAACGCGGCGAAGCGCCGGACGGCGTCGGCTTCATGGGCCACTTCGCCGACGGCACCTTGACGCCCATGGAGGTCGTTTACCAGCGGATGGACGATTACGCGCGGCTGATCCCCCGTCTACAGTTGACCGAGTTCGACGTGGATGTCGGCATCGATCAGACGCTGCAAGCCGACTACTTGCGCGACCTCATGACCGTGGCCTTCAGCCACCCGCACTGCGAAGCGATCGTGATGTGGGGTTTTTGGGAAGGACGCCACTGGAAGCCACACGCGGCCCTCTACCGCCGCGACTGGTCGATGAAGCCCGCGGGCCAGGCATGGAAGGACTTGGTGTTCGACGACTGGTGGACCGAAGTACGCGGCCGCACGGACGCCGCTGGCCGGGTCACCATCCGCGGCTTTCACGGCCAGTACACGATCACGGTTCAGTACGGCGAGCACACGGTGACGCAAAACGTCGCCCTCCCCGCCAGCGGCCTCGACTTGCCCATCACGGTGCCCACCAGCGACGGCCCTGCCAGCGACTCGCCTGGCAAGCCAATACGATGAACGCGATTGAGGTCCGCGAGGCAGGTCAACGTGGAGAGCCAGCCTTGCCCAGTCGCCGACAGGTGGACGAGGGATGTTGTGCTTCCTGCAGGTAGTCGTCATCCTCCGGCTCTACGGTTCGGGGCTCAGCAAACCGCGGCTGCGCAGCCAACGTTCGCAACTTTGCGGCCACGTGCTGCACGGGTGTTCCGTCGGGCGCAAGCCGAAGCCGTGGCCGCCGCTTCCGTACACGTGCAACTCGGCAGGCACCCCCGCACGTTTCAGCGCCAGATACATGGCGATGCTATTCTCCGGGCTGATATGGTCGTCGCCGGCATGAACGAAAAAGACCGGGGGAGTTTCGGCGGACACCCGGATCTCCGGCGCCAGTTCGCCTGACGTCTGGGCGCCTTCGCCGGTCAAATAAGCGGGATAGACCAGCACGGTGAAGTCGGGCCGGCAACCGATCCGGTCCGTTTCGTCGATCGGATCGTAGGCCCGACGGTCGAAATTCGTCGAAGCCGTCGCCGCCAGATGGCCGCCGGCCGAGAAGCCCAGGATGCCGATGCGATCCTCCGCGATGCCCCAGTCGGCGGCATGCTGCCGCACCAGACTCATCGCGCGCTGTGCGTCCTGTAGCGGCGCCACATGCTTTTCCTGTTCTTTGCGACGCGGCACGCGGTATTTGAGCACGATGCCGGTGACGCCGATCGAATTCAGCCAATCGGCGACTTCCGTCCCCTCCAGATCCATCGCCAAGATATGGTAAGCGCCGCCTGGGCAGATCAACACGGCAGCTCCGGTATCCTGTTCCTCGGCCGGCTTGTACACGGTGATGGTGGGGACGCTCACATCCGTCAATCGGTCGACCGGTTTCTCGCCCCGCGGAGGCAACAGCCGCTCGTCGCCCAAATCGCCTTTCTCGCCCGGCGCCGCCGCAGGCCAAACGTTCATCACGATCGGGCTGGCCGGCGGTTCGGCGGCCAGCGACGGCCAGCCGCCCGAGCAGACAGCGATGACAGCGACCAGGCAAACGGACGATAGCGTCAGAATCTTCATCGAATGTTCCTTTCGCGGGATCTGGGGATTTGGGGTCAGGTTTTGACTTTTATCTTATCGGCATGACGCAACGTTTGCTGCATCAGCGAGCTTGACAGTGCGCGCCGGTTCGAAACGGGGACGCAGCTAGTACTTGCGGGTGAGATGTAATGGGTTCCCTGCATGCCAAGAGGAGCAAGTGTGACGTCGGGAGGTTTGGTGGTCCACGTCCTGACCGGTTGGTGGCTGGTCTGCCCTTTTTTCGAGCCGTTGGGACCGGGCGGCCGAGCGGATCGTCGAAAATGACACATCAATAGAGCGCCTGCATCGTGATTTCACAGTCGGGCCTGCCTGGAATGCCTGTGGGCAGAGGCGATTTGGCGGGGGACATGGCGGGTGCTGTCTGCTTGGGCCGACGGTTCGTGAGTGCGCGTTCGAAATTGCGGGAACCCGATCGGATTCGGGTGACGGGTGATGTGGCCGGCATGATCGGTGTTCGCCTCCTCATCAATCTAGCCGAACGTGGCGGACCATTCCCCTGCCCGCCCATGTCTTGATCCCACTCTCGCGGCACGAAGCACAGCCATCTTTCGATGCCAGCGAACCGAAGGTCACAGAAGTATCCGGCCGAATCGAACCAGGAGCTGGCAAGGAAGGTGGCGGCATGTGATTCGTCCATCCGACCGGTGAGATCGGTAGGTCTGCAGCGAGTCCTCCGAGTCCCGGCCGGCACCCAGCGCAATGACCGACCGCCCGGCGCGGAAACCTCGTCCGCCCAGCATACCTGTGACGTTGGAGATCATGAATCGGCAGTCATATTCGCGTTGAACACACGGAGCCCAAGGAAGAAACGATTTTCGTCCCCAGTCGGCACGCCACGACCGCTTCTGGCGTGCAAAGCCCATACGAACGGTATATCCTACCCAATGGAAGCCAACCGTTCCAGTCGCCAGACCGTGAGCCGCTCGCAATACGATCAAGTGGTTCTCCGGCCGGTGACCACGGCGGTCGATCCACCGGGTCAAGTAGCCACCGTTATTATCCACGAAGTAACGCTGCTCAGGTTCTCAATAACGACAGACAATCCTGTTGTTCCTTCGTCGCGTGATACTTAGCACCGTTCGAGAAATAACTGACGCATTTTCTGCCCCCTCACCCTGCCCTCTCCCACGAGGGGCGAGGGACATTGGACAGTTATTTCTCGAACGGTGCTTAGGCGATGGAAAAATGCGCCGAACTGGCCATCCACGATCTCGTCCAGCCCAGAAAAGACCCCCCGTCCCCTTTTGCCCGACGTCTTCCCCCGCCCTCGTCGCGGTGGTACGCTGTAATCCGTTCGTGGCCGGAAAACCTAAGGATCTCGCTGGCAAGCGGCGAGGATTCGGGGCGCATCGTTCGCCGCGAAGTAGGAGACAAGAACGGGATCAAAGACATGGGTCTTGACACACGTAAATTAAACACCCCACTCCCGACCCCCTTCCAGCGGTTCCCAACGGTCCCCGAGGGCGATGCGACGTCTGTCCGCGACGCATCCAGCCTCAGCCGTTATGACACGGCACGGCCGTGCGGTACGTCATGAGCGGGGCGTGTGGTGACGATCACGGTGGTATTGCACGAGTGACGGCCAGGGGATCGGGAGTCGTTTTCGGTCCAGGATGCACCCTATAGCAAGCGGTTCATCCGAAAACGACTCCCGACCCCTTCTGCCGATGCTCGATAGCGTTTCCTGCAACAACACAAGGAAAGGGAGGCGGCTGTGGGATATCGAAGTTTGCAGCAGTGCGTGCGCGACTTGGAAGCGGCGGGGCATCTGGTGCGGATCGACGAACCGATCGACGCGAATCTCGAAGCTGCCGAGATCCATCGGCGGGTCTTTGCCTCCCAGGGGCCGGCGGTCCTGCTGACCAACGTCACCGGTTGCCGTTTCCCGATGGTCTCGAATCTGTTCGGAACGATCGATCGAGCCCGCTACTTGTTCCGCGATACGTTGGAAGGCGTTCGGCGGCTGATCGAATTGAAGATCGACCCTCCGCAGTTGATGCGTCGCCCCTGGCGGTATGCGACCAGTCTCCGGTACGCGCTGGCCATGCTTCCCAAGCGTTGCCGCCGCGGTCCGGTGCTGGCGGGTACGACGCAGATCAGCCAATTGCCGATGCTCAAGTCCTGGCCCGATGATGGCGGCGCGTTCGTCACGCTGCCTCAGGTGTACACCGAACACGTGGACACGCCGGGTCTGATGAAGTCGAATCTGGGCATGTACCGCATCCAGTTATCCGGCGGCCAGTACCAGGTGGATCGCGAGATCGGATTGCACTACCAGCTTCATCGCAGCATCGGCGTCCATCATGCCGCGGCGGTGCGCAGCGGCCAACCCTTTCGCGTGAACATCTTTGTCGGCGGCACGCCGGCGATGACCCTGGCGGCGGTGATGCCCTTGCCGGAGGGGATGAGCGAATTGACCTTTGCCGGAGCGTTGGCCGGGCATCGAATCCCGATGATTGTCGGCCAGCGGGCTGAGGATGCCACCGGCAAGCCCACCGATCTGCTGCCGATCTACGGGGAAGCCGATTTCTGCATTTCGGGAACGGTCGATCCGCAACGCCAGTTGCCCGAAGGCCCCTTTGGCGATCACCTGGGCTACTACAGCCTGGCTCACGATTTTCCCGTGCTCAAAGTGCATCGTGTCTATCATCGCCGCGATGCGATCTGGCCCTTCACGGTCGTCGGCCGCCCGCCGCAAGAAGACACCATGTTCGGACAACTGATCCATGAGCTGACCGGTCCGATCATTCCGACCGTCATCCCGGGCGTGCGAGCCGTCCACGCGGTCGATGCGGCCGGGGTTCATCCGCTGCTGCTGGCGGTGGGCAGCGAACGTTACACACCGTACAACGCCTTGCGCTGCCCCCAGGAGCTGTTGACTCAAGCCAATGCGATCCTCGGTCAGGGCCAATTATCGCTGGCCAAGTATTTGCTGATCGTCGCCGATCACGATGATGCGACGGTCGACATCCATGATATTGGCGAGTTCTTCGCGTACTTGTTGCAGCGAGTCGATTGGACGCGTGACCTGCACTTCCAGACGCGGACCACCATCGACACGCTGGACTATTCGGGCAGCGGTATCAACCAGGGGTCGAAGCTGGTGATCGCTGCAGCCGGTCCCGCCGTTCGCGAATTGCCCACCGAGCTGACGGGAATCGAATCGTTGCCCGACGGTTTTGACCAGCCGCAACTGTGTCTGCCGGGCGTGCTGGCGGTGCAGGGTCCGGCGTGTACTACCGGTCAGCCGGATGCCGATTCGGACATGCAGCGGTTCTGCCGCCATTTCCCGACCGATCATGCGATCAATCGTTATCCGCTGGTCGTGGTCGTGGACGACAGCCGTTTTACGGCGGCCGGTTTGAAGAACTTTCTGTGGGTGGTTTTCACTCGCAGCAACCCGGCGGCGGACGTCTACGGCATCGCATCGTTCACCGAGCAAAAGCACTGGGCAGCCGCGGTTCGCTGGTCATCGATGCTCGCATCAAGCCCCATCACGCGCCGCCGTTGATCGAGGACCCCCAGGTTACCAAGAAGATAGACCCCCTGGCGGCTCGCGGTGGTCCGTTGGCCCGCTACCTATGATCGCCGTCGAAGGTCAAGGCTCCGTCAGGAAATCCCGCAACTCGCTCAACAGGTCCGTGTTGATCAGGTCGACTCCAGCGTCGACCAGCTCTTTCCACACGGCCGGGACTTCGGGAGTGGCCCAGAAACGGATCAACATTCCCTGTTGGTGGGCGCGTGCGGTCAGCTCGCGTAACCGGGCACGCTCCTCGGCGGGCATTTCGCCGTGACCATTCCAGCGGAAATGGGATCTCCAGTGGTCACTGACCAGCGGCATCAGCGTCGAGCTGACGTTGCGATCGAGATCTGCCATCCGGCCGTCGATTCCCGCAAACCGAGGCTCGTCAGCGGCGATCACGTCCCAAGCTCGATTGCCGCTGATCACGGCCGTGACCGCGCCCGGGTGCACCTTGCCGTCTTCAAAGCGGGTCAGGATATCCTGGTACTGGGCCAATACCTCGCGCAGCACGCGATAGGTCGCCGCTCCGTCGGTTTTGATGTCGATCAACAGAATCAACGGCGGACCGCCCGGATACACGGCTTGTTCATTCTGGGTGATCCAATCGCGCAGCGGGTCCAGGTACAGCGACTGCAACGTGCGATTCGGGCGCAATTCAAACTTTGCATGGCCCACCAGCAGTTGTCCATCGACCAGAAAGATATCTGCCTCCACGCTGCGAAAGCGATGCTCCAACGCGTCCAACAAGGGACGAGCGTGGTAGTAGTCGTTGTGAGCATGAGCGGGAAGCACGCGTGCCCCGACCTGCAAATCGTTCGATACGTTCTGGCCAGCGGCGAAAGTCAGCACCAGCACAACAGTAGTGACCAACATCGATGATTATCTCCCGAAAACAAGGCAATCCACCATATTTCCGATCATGGCGGAGCGTTGCATTGTTTTCCAGGCTGGCAAGCATGTCCACCCCACAGGGAAAAGGTGGGGGCAGGTCTCGACTGACAACTAGGCATACAAGCCGAGCATTCATGGAACGAAGTGAGGCATGCGAACAGTTTCTTTCTCACCCATGCGGACGGTTATGGCGGCTTGACGCCGCTTTCGTCGGACTGGTAAAAACCAAAGGTGAATGGTTCGAGGCAAAGTGCGGCCAAGCCAGCGGACTTTTAGGCGACACACGCTCGAAGCGGGCCGATGGATAAGGAACTTTAGACGCAAAGGCGACCCCATGAGAGGACAGTTATCGGCAGCGATCATCGCTTTGACGGCTATGGTGGCCTTGGCAGATGGTGCGCAGACGCAGCAACCGGCCAACCGGCCGAACGTGATTCACATCATGGTCGATGACCTGGGCTGGCGCGATCTGTCGGTCTATGGCAGCGAGACTTTCCAGACGCCGCACATCGACGCGCTCGCCGCGCGCGGCATGCGGTTTTCCAACGCCTATTCGTCCAGTCCGCTGTGCTCGCCCACACGCGCGTCGGTCATCACCGGTCAGACTTGCGGACGGCTCAACTTCACCTCGCCCACCGGGCATTTGCCGCAGGTGGTGCTCGATCCGCAAGAGTCGGACTCGGGGCCGCCTGGTATGCCGATGACGATCCCGCAAACTGCTTCACGGGTTCCGATGGAGATGACCACGATCGGCCAGATCTTCCAACAGGCCGGATACCACACCGCTTTGATGGGCAAATGGCACCTGGGTCACGCCCCCTACATTCCCGAAAACTACGGCTTTGATTTCGTGGTCGGCGGACGCGGGACCCCGGGCCCGCCGGCTCCGGGGTTTTTCGGTCCATGGCCAAAAGCGGCCAATTTCCCGGAAGTCGAAGGCAGTCCGAACGCCGATGATGTGATGGGCGACGAAGCGGTGAAATGGATCGCCGACAAGGCGGGCGAGCCGTTTTTCCTCGCGCTGTGGTTGTACAACGTGCATGCTCCGTTTCAGGGCAAGCCGGACGATATCGAAGCCTACCGGCCGTTCGCCGAATCGGCCTGGTATCAGCGCTCGGCGATCATGGCATCGATGGTCAAAACGCTGGACGACAACGTCGGCAAAGTGATGGCCGAACTGGAGCGTCAGAGCCTGCTGGAAAACACGATCGTGATCTTCACCTCGGACAACGGCGGGAACATGTACGACCGGCCGGAGGGCGAGAACCCGACCGATAATCATCCGCTGCGGGCCGGCAAGGGCAACAACTATGAGGGCGGTATCCGAGTTCCCTACATTGTCTCCTGGCCGGAAGTCGTGCCATTTGATTCCGTCAGCGACGTGGTCAACATCAGCTACGACTTCTATCCCACCGTGCTCGACATTCTGGATCTGCCAGCACCGGAAGGACACCCGCTGGACGGTGTCAGCCTGCTGCCGGCGCTGCGAGGCGAGCCGATGGAGCGAGGACCGGTTTACATGGTGTTTCCACATACGGTGCTGGCGACCGGCAACTATGCCAATGTCGCGATGCGCGAAGGCCCGTGGAAGCTGATGCGGTTCTTCCACAGCGGCCCGAACCAGGAGGATGAATACGAGCTGTACGATCTGAGCGCCGATCCGGGCGAAACCCGCAATCTGGCCGCGTTTTATCCGGAAGTGACCCAACGGATGAGCGACCAGATGGCGCATCATTTGCAAGACACCGGAACGCTGTTGCCCCGTCGCAATCCGCAGTACAGGCCCGAGTATGTGCAAGCGGGTTTCCAGATGGTCCACGGCGGAATCATTATCGGCGGCGGCAAGAAGAACAGCGTGGCGATCACGTCGAAAGGTCCGAGCGTCACCTTGCGCTACCACGTTCCGGCCGACGCCCAGCCGAGCGACGTGCTGGAGTTCAGCTTCATGAGCAACTGCGCCGTCAGCCTCACAGCGGGCCCTGGATTGACGCCCGTGTTTGCAGCGCCGGTGGTGGTACGCCCCGACTTGGAGAACCGCCGCTTGCGCATCCCGCTGGGTGCCGAGGTCTCCGAGGGCGTGATCACCGTGGTGATCGACCTTGCGCAACCGGGCCGCCTGCATTTGCAGGATGCCGCGCTTCGCCGGGCGGACGATGTCCAGGTCCGGGGCGCGAACCAGGTGGACGGCTGGCGGGTGGGACGGGAAACGGTCGGTTTGCGGTTGGCCGAAGGCCAGTTGGTCGTCCACTCTACAGCGGCGGACCCTTGGATCGAAATCGATCTGTCTGAACCGCTCACCGAAGGCGGACCGTTCACCCTGCGGTTGGAAATCCTTACCGACGGCCCGGGCGATTTGCGTCTGTATGACCGCACGGACGCGGGGCGCGGCTTCATGCCGCAGGCCAAGGTGGATGTCACCCTGCCGGCGGCCGAGCGTTGGGTGGAGGTCAGCGGCCGTCTCCGTTCCGGTTCGCCGTTGCACGCACTCCGCATCAATCCGCCCAACCGCCCCGGCCAGTCGCGACTGCGCAACATCCGAGTGGAAGACGCGGACGGGAAGGTTGTGAAACAATGGTTCTAAGAACCCGCAAGATCTGCATCGGAGCGATTGCTATCGTTGCCCTCGTTTTGTTCGCGCTCGTCGCGGGCGATGGGCGGGCCGATGAGAAACCCGTCAACGTCGTGTTCATTCTGGCCGATGATCTGGGTTGGACAGACTTGGGCTGTTACGGCAGCACCTTTCATAAGACGCCGCACCTTGATGCGCTCGCACAGCGCGGCATGCTTTTCAACCAGGCGTACGTGCCCAATCCGCTGTGTGCTCCGGCGCGGTCGAGTATCATGACGGGCCTGAACCCAGCCCGTACCGGGATGACGTACCCGGACATCGGCCACCAAACCATCACCCTGGAGAAAGGCCTGCGACAACAGGCCGGGCCCAACGAGCCTTTTTTGCTGGCGGAACCGGTGACCTGTTTGAGCCCGGACTATTTCACGCTGGGACAGGCCTTTAAGCAAGCGGGTTACGTCACGGGCCACTTTGGCAAGTGGCATCTGGGGCGACCGCCCTTCAGTCCGCTGGAGCACGGGTTCGATGTGGACATCCCCCACACGAACGCGCCTGGCCCGCTCCTGCACGGCTTCTTCCATCCGTTCCCCATCTGGCCCAAGCACGGCGAACCGGGCGATCATCTGGAAGATCTGCTGGCGGACGAGGCGGTGAAGTTCCTGCACGAGAACCGCGACCGCCCGTTTTTTCTGAACTACTGGGCCTTTCAAGTGCATTCTCCCTGGCAGGCGAAACAGCAGCAGATTGCCCAGTATCAAGCCCAGGCCGATCCAAACGCCTTGCAGCGTAATCCGGTCTATGCCGGCATGGTCGAGTCGCTGGATGACGCCGTCGGCAAACTCGTCGCCGCGTTGGAAAAGACCGGCGTGATCGACCGCACGGTGATCGTTTTCCTGTCTGACAACGGCCCGTTCGTCGCTCCGCATCCGCCGCCGGTGATGGATCCCGCTTTCGCCCACATCCCACCGACCAGTGTGCTGCCCTTGCGCGGCGGGAAGCAAACCGTTTATGAAGGCGGCATCCGCGTGCCCCAGATCATTGTTTGGCCCGGCGTCACGCCCGCGGGATCGGTGTCCCACGCGCTGACCTGCAGCACCGACTTCTTCCCCACCTTTATCGACTTGTTGGGTTGGGATTTCTCCCAAGCGCCGGACTTCGACGGCGTCAGCCTGCGTCCGGTGCTGGAAGGGACCGGCGAGGCACGCGACGAGATCCTCTGTCACTTCCCGCATCGTCAGGACACGCGCCCGTATGAAGGCATGGTCGCCCCGCACACAGGCGGACCGGCGGCCAGTCTGCGCCAAGGCGACTGGAAGATCATCCGCTTCTTCGCCGAACATCAGGACGGTTCGGATCGCTTCGAACTGTATCATCTGGGCGAAGACATCGGCCAACGGCGCGACCTTTCCGGCACGCAACCCGAACGCCTGACGCAACTCCGCACGTTGCTGGACCAGCGTCTGACGGAAATGCAGGCCGTCATCCCGAAACGCAATCCCGCATTCCGCCCAACCATGCCGTGAACCGCAACCCGGTACGTCGTGTTTCTTATCAAGCACCAAGATGGCTTCTGTCTGTTCGACACGAAGCACACCGATTACAATATCCGCCGGTTCAGTTCGTTGGCAGGGGAACCATCATGAACGTGAAACAGGTTCTGGCAGGGATGGGGGCGATCGTTTTTT
>SKVE01000602.1 GCA_007129635.1 Planctomycetaceae bacterium | reverse complement strand
GATCCCTACTCGTGGCTCTTCGCCGCGCCGACACCGGTCCTCGCCACGGTCTGTCGCGGCAGGCTGGTAGCGGGATCGTGCGATGGCATTCTTGGCTGGGAAACCTGAGAACTCTCGCCCGGCAAGCGGGGAGGATCGGGTGGGAGTGCAAAGTGCAAAGTTGGAATGGTGGAATGGTGGAATGGTGGGGTGGTGCTTGAATTTCGTGTGTTTCGTGGTTATCTCCGCGCGTTCCGGTTTTGTGTGTTTTGTGCTTTTTGTGGCCATTCGGATGAGTCGGAAGTCGGAGAGCGGGTTTCTCGCCCGGCAAGCGGGGAGGATCTTCTCTCGCACCGCAACGGAAATCGGCACTCCAACAAATTAAAAGTCCGGCGAAAATCGGACAAACTGAACACGCCACGCCCGACCCCGTTGCATTACTGTCGAAGCTGCATGATCTTGGCGGGATAGTCCGTGATGATGCCGTCGATTCCGTCGTCGATCAATTGTTGGGCTCGCTGGACATCGTTGACCGTATAGGCCCAGGTCTTCATGCCGCGGCGTTGCACGGCTTCGATCTGTTGGCGCTGGAGATCCTGGTGATTCCAGCCAACAATCCGGGCGCCGGCCTTTTGGATTTCGTCCAGTCGATCGTCGGATAGATCCTTGCTGCCCAGGGCGCCCAGGATCAACTCGGGGGCCAAACGATGGCAATCGGCCAGGTAGTTCCAGTCGAACGCCTGCACGACGACATGCTCCAGCAGACCCTTCTCGCGCAGCAGTTGGACACAGGTGGCCGCGTCTCCCGCTTTGCGTTCGACCAGGGTGATCGAGCCCTGCTGGATCACATCGAGTGCTTCGGCCAAGGTGGGGATCGGCGTCCCACGGAAGCGCGCGTCGAACCAGTCGCCTGCGTCCAATCGCTGCAATTGATCCCATGCGAGGCTGTCGGTGGGGATTTTTTCTTGTCCCAGTACGGCCGTGGCATCACTGGTCCGATTCAACGTCCGGTCATGGAAAGCGAACGGAACGCCGTCCGCCGAGTGATAATAATCCAGCTCGACCAAATCCGCGCCCCATTCCACCGCCGATCGGAACGCGGGCAGGGTGTTTTCCGGAAAAGCACCACTGTCGCCTCGATGTGCGATCACGAGAAAGCCCGGTCTCGCGACGACTTGGGCGGCGGTCGGCCTTTCGATCGTTTCCGCAGGAGCGCCAGCCATGGCGGTTCCCAATGAGAGGATCAGGCAACGCAGAGCCATCAAGCACCTTCCATCACTTCCGTTTCACGCGTTTTGGCCAAATCACGAGCGATCTCTTCATACTTCTTCGTCAGATCCTGGACTTCCTTCTTGGTGTCGTCGCGCTGATCTTCGCTCATCTGCTTGTCTTTTTCCGCTTGATCGGCCGCCTTGTTTGCATCGCGGCGGATGTTCCGCACGGCCACCTTGGCTTCTTCGGTCAAATCCTTGATCCGCGTCACCATCTTGCGACGGACTTCGGTGGACAGCGCGGGGATATTGATCCGAATCAATCGGCCGTCGTTTTGAGGATTGAAGCCCAGATCGCTGGCGATGATCGCTTTCTCGATATCCTTTAGCGTACCCGGATCGAACGGCCGGATCACAATCTGCGTGGGTTCGGGGGCACCGACCGAGGCCAGTTGTTTGATAGGGGCTTGCGAACCGTAGACTTCGACTCGTAGCGAATCGACTAGTCCCGGGTTGGCGCGGCCCGTGCGGATACCGGTCAGATTGTGTTTCAGCACCCCGATGGCTTTTTCCATTCGTTCTTCGGCATCCAGCAGGATATCGTCGGGCGTCATGGCCGTCTGTCCTTCCAGAAAACGGGTTCGGATATCGTAAACGAGGCTTTCTTTGTGTTCAGGTTTCGTCGATTCGCGTGCCGACCTTCTCACCCTGGACGGCTCGCTGAATGTTCCCTTCCTTGCGGTAATTGAACACCACGACGGGCATATTATGTTCGCGACAATGGGCCACGGCCGTGGTATCCATGACTCGCAAATTACGTTCCAGGACGGCCGTATAGGTCAATTCGCGATAGAGCACGGCATGCGGGTTCTTTTCAGGATCTTCGCTGAACACCCCATCGACTCGCGTGGCCTTCAGCAGCACCTCGGCTTCCAATTCCAGGGCTCGCAGTGCCGCAGCGGTATCGGTCGTCACGAAAGGTCCCCCGGTACCCGCTGCCAGGATGATGATCCGGCCTTTCTCCAGGTGTCGGCGTGCCCGGCGCCGGATGTACGGTTCACAAACGCCGTCCATCCGGATCGCCGACATCAAGCGGGTATCGCACCCCAGCGATTCCAGGGCATCCTGCAGCGCCAGGCCGTTAATGACCGTGGCCAGCATGCCCATGTAGTGCGCGGTGGCTTCCTGGATATTTGCGCTGAGTTCCTTAAAATGAGCGCCGCGAAGGATGTTGCCTCCGCCGATCACCACAGCCAATTGGCAACCCAATTGCTTCGCTTGCTTGATCTGTCCCGCAATCTGCACCACCTCGGCCATGCAGATTCCTCGTTCTCCTGGCCGAGTGAAGCTTTCGCCCGACAGTTTCAAGATAGCGCGACGAAACTTCGGTGACGATGGAGTTTGGTCTTCCGACATGCTGACGCTCCCGGATGCAAGGTTCTTTCGTTGCCATTCACGACGACTACTTGGCGAACTCCCAATGGACGAAGCGTTTGATCTTCATGCCATGGTTCTCCGCGAACTGGCCCACGGTTTCCTTTCCCTCGCCTTTGACGTATTGCTGTTCCAGCAGCACGCGTTCGGCATAGAAGCTGCGCAGACGCCCCTCGACCATCTTGTCGACGATGCTTTCCGGCTTGCCTTCCTTCAAGGCGACTTCGCGAAGAATGGCTCGTTCACGCTCGACCTCCTCCGCGTTCAACTCTTCGACCGTCAGCGCCGCGGGTCGCATGGCAGCGATGTGCATGCAGACGTCCTTTGCCAGTTCCGGGGTTCCCCCCTCGACCTGCAACAGCACGCCGGCGACCGTGGCCGCATTGTGACTATAGCTGCCACAGGCGCCCTCGATCCGCTCGATCCGGCCCACATTGAAGACTTCGCGGATCCGGTTGAACAACTCGTCTTTCTGCTCGGCCAGCGTCGTCCCCGGCTTGCTGGGTGATGGCTGAGCCAGCAGTTCGTCGGCCGTCGCCGCTCCCGGTCCCGTGGCCAGTTGCTGAGCCAGATCGCTGGCTAACTGAACGAATTCATCGTTCTGCGTTACCGGAGCACTTTCGCATTTCAGTTCGACCATCGCGCCGATCGGCGGGTCGAAGCTGGCAAAGATCCCGAAACGACCGAACGAGGTTTCGCGCGACGACCGATCGCTCAGCACCTTGGCGCCTCGCTCACGAAGCCATTGGACCGCTCGGTCGACGTCGCCCTCGCACTCGGACAACGCCTTCTTGCACTCCATCATCGGCAGACCGGTTATCTCTCGCAATTCCTTGACTTGAGCGGCTGTGATGCCCGCCATGTTCTGTTCTCCCCTACTGAGTCTCGACTGTGCTGGTAACTTGTGGTTCGTCTGTTGCCTGCGGCAGAACGGCTGCCGGGCCCTCCGACGATTCGACCGCCCCTTCCGATTGAGCGGCGACGGTGCCGCGGCCCTGCATGACCGCGTTGGCCAATTCCTGAAGAATCACCTCGATCGAACGAATGCCGTCGTCGTTGCCTGGGATCGGCAGATCGACATCGTCAGGATCGCAATCCGTATCGATCAAAGCCACGGTGGTGATGTTCAACTTCTTCGCTTCGCGGATGGCGTTGCGCTCCTTTTTCGGGTCGACGATCACCAGACACTCAGGCGTCCGATTCATCGTGCGAATCCCGTTCAAATTCCGGTACATCTTGCGGTACTCGCGGTTCAACGCGGACTGCATCTTCTTGGAGTAAGCCGACAATTCCTCACTGGAACGCAACCTTTCCAACTCTTCTAAACGTCCCAGTCGACTGCGGACGGTTCGAAAATTCGTCAAACACCCCCCCAACCAACGTTCGCTGACGAACGGCAT
>SKVE01000249.1 GCA_007129635.1 Planctomycetaceae bacterium | reverse complement strand
TTCATGCGCCGGGTCTTGCCAACTGTTGTAGAATTCGATTCCGACAATCGCCACGTGCTGTGTTCCGTGGTGCGGTCCGCCCAGACGAAAACCGGTTCCCCTGCCGGTGATCTGGGGTCGAGGCCGGGTGAGCGGGCCGTACGCGCCGATGACGCGCGGCTCGTCGCCCGACTTGCCCGGCGGAAGCTGCTGCTCGGTGATCGGTCCCCGCCAGGTATCGCCGCGTTTCAGCAGGATCCAGTCGGGCATACCGCTCCGCTGCCGTTTCAGGGCCGTATCGACGTTGGCGAACGGCTTGACGCCTTCCCGCGGGTGAAAGGGATCGGGAAACACCGCGTCGTCGCCCGGCTCGTAGACGATGGCGGTCGCGTCGTTTCCCTTGGACGACGAGACGTACAGGATGCGCGTCTCGGGCGAGGCGTGGAACGTCGACCAGCCCTCGGCATCCAGCGGCCGGAAGTTCTCCGGCCACGCCACGTCGTCCACGCATACCGGCCGCACCGTGCCCTCGACCGGAATTTCGAGCCCGTAGCGAAAGTAAGGATCCTCGTCGGCCGAAAGGTTGAAAAAACCGGCGCCGTCCAACAACATCGCGGCGAGTAACACTTGAAGTACGATGGGTTTCATGTCGGTTCTCCGTGAAGAATAGTGTCTTCGCCTGTAAGATGCGAGCACGGAGCGCGCATCTTCGTAGGTTGGGACTCTGTCCCGACCGGGTCGCGCCAGAGGACTCAACCTACTTGGTTGCGGCCGAGGACACGAGGCCGTGTTAGGAAATTGCCTTCGCTATCAGACTCGATCAACCCTACCCGGCTTCGATACGGCGATCTGCTTACGACGACCAGCAGCCGCATCTCTCCGGCCTCGTCATCATAGTCGATTTTGGCATCGCGGATCGCAGCGTCATCTGCCCCTCGGATCTGCTCCCGCCCAAATCGCCCTTGGGGCCGCTCCACTTTCGCCAGCACCAAGCGATGCTCCCCCGCCGGCAGACGCTATCGCGACAGATCGACTTCGAGCGTCGTGCCTGCCGAGACGCTCGGCCGCAACGGCAAGACACGCGGCGCACGAGACAACCACAACCATCACATGGCCACACCACCGGCCAGTCATTCTGTAAAGCACGTCCAATCCTCCTACGAACAGAGATTTGTTCGCCAGTATAAACGATATTTGTGCGAGCATACCGTTCCGACCCAGAATCCCGCGGACTGGCCTGCTCGGCGAGGGTCTCCGACCCGGCCGAAACCGCCGACCGTAGGTCTCCTGTGCTCTTGGAGGCCTTCGGTCGGTCGGGTGGCTCGGGCACCCGTTCCTATCCGGCCGCATCGCAGTCACTGCCGTACCGGAAAACCTTGTACCGCTTCGGATCATCCTTGGCCCGTCCAACACACACCTCCGGACAAGGATCGCCCTCGGGCCAGTGATGGACCAACTCCATGTTGTAATCCAAGACTACCGCATCGACGCACCTGATCTCGAACCCCCGTCTGCGGGGATCTTCTGCCAAGAACAGCAAATACGCTACGCCGTAACGCTGATCTTTGATGAGAAACTTCGGAACCACCGCGACTTCCAATCCTCGCAGGTTCGACTCAATCCAAGCTGTCGACGCGATCCGTCAAACAACCAGCAGACCCCGCACTTTATCGTCGCTCACGTCTCCCCGTCCGTCAAGATGCACAAGTATCGCGGCCTCGGTTGCTGCCCGGCCCCGCTTCACGCATGCTTGGTGAAATCTCACCGAAAACCGATGCCGCTTCGATTTCGGCGAGTGTTGGACAAGTCCTCTTGGAGTTCGGCACCGGTTGTCAGAGAGGAGGTTGTGCGGTGAGCGGTGTTCAAGAAATCCCGAGGGAAGCTTTCAGACAGACGTCGATGTGCCGCATCACCATTTCCGGTAAATGCCCGATGGACCGCCGGATGTCCGATTGCGGTATAGTGTGCAGTCGTTCGCAACGAACCGCCGAACGATGCAGCAAACCGGACGCGGCCCCCTCCTCGGTCGAGATGTCGATGAGTAGCTGATGGGCTTCGTCGATTCGCGACGTGTTGCTTGTAATGGCCGCTAGAATCGTCTCGTTCAGCCGCGAGTTGTTCCGGTCTGACTGAACTACCAACGCCGGGCGGAGTTTGCCGCCGCTTGCGCCAACATTCTCGACGAATGCAAGCACTACGTCTCCTCGACTGACTGCCATCTCTTTGCAAGCCTTTCGTCGTAGTGGTCGTAGTCATCCATTGCCGGTTCGTTCCAACCGTTGCCCTCCGCCGATTTGGCGAGGATCCGTCGCAAATCCATGTCCGTCCATTGGCGATCATCGTACAGCAGGTGTTTCAGACGGTCGTAAACGTCCGCGCGCAAAACCACGCACTCCAGGCCGTCCTCCGAGACTCGTACAGCCTCGCCATTGGCAACCGCCGATTTCTCAGGCGCAGTCAGGTTCATTTCGTATCCCTCCCACCGACCATTTTGACAGGAACCGGGAATTCCCGCAAGATTGTGAACGGGGTCAGTGAACGGGGTCAGAGCTTCATTAGCCAATAGTGTTGACAGGGCATTTTACTCCAGGTTTCCTGTTCCATTATGGCTCGACCTTTGCGGATTGAATACCCAGGTGCCCACTATCACGTGATGTCGCGCGGCAACGAGCAGCGTCCGATTGTGCGTCGACGCCGCCAGGCCAAGCGATTCGACGAATCGAGGCCGCCGGTTCCCGCTGTGAGAAAACGGCACCTGACTCGGCAAAACGCCTTGCTAATGGCTAATGAAGCTCTGACCCCCATTGTGACCCCCATTGTTGCTAATGGCTAATGAAGCTCTGACCCCCATTGCATTGCCTTGAAGCTCTGACCCCCATTGCCTTGCCTGAAAGCTCTGACCCCCATTGCCTTGAAGCTCTGACCCCAATGCCTTGGACCCCAATGCCTTGTTCTGACCCCAATGCTGAACTCGGAAGATGCCATTCATCTGGTTTCTTGCTTTCGCAGTTTGGCGAACAGCCGTTGTTGCTCGACCAAGCCGCTGGTGGGACGAGGCTTGGCAAACCGGAAAGCCAGTTCGAGCAACTCGTCGATCTCCGCCACGTGGTCCTCGTAGCGGAGGTTCCGCAACCGCTGACGATCGATCTCCTCCAAGCTCTGCCCCGCTTGCTTCCAGACCTGCACCCAACGTTTCGCGTTCGGATCTTCGTCAGCCATTGCACACCTCGATTAGGGAAACGGAACGGGATCGACACCTTGCATTGTGTCATGTTCGATCCGATGATTCCAGTATCGCTTCCGGTTCACGACTTTCGCGTGAATCCGCCTGACGTAATCTCTCCGATCGCTCGCCAACGCAGAATAAGGAGTTAACGATTGTGCAACCTTTTTCGTACCGCCCGTTTGACATGGGGATGGTCATTCTATTGCACGCGGCGATCGGCAGCGTCACGGCAGGGGCGGAAACGGTGCGGGTGCTCCAGGGGGATGGCAGCGCCGAGTGGTTGGAGGTCGAGCCCTCGAAGATGCTGAACGCTTGGCTGAGCGACCAGGTGGACAGCGCGCTGGATTGTCGGCTGGCTCGAGTGGAATCCGTGTTTCAGGAGGCGGACGTGGCGGGCTACCAACGCGAGATGCGCGAGGTCTTTATCCAGGCGTTGGGCGGCTTTCCCGAACGTACTCCCCTCGACGCTCGAGTGACCGGGGTGCTGGATCGCGACGGGTATCGTATCGAGAGGATCCTCTACTACAGTCAGCCGGGATTTCCCGTGACCGCCACGCTGTATCTGCCCGACGGGCCCGGCCCACACCCCGGCGTGCTTCACAGTTGCGGCCATAGCAGCGAGGGGAAGGGGGCCGAACTTTACCAACGGGCCAGCGCGCTGATGGCCGTCCATGGATTGGCGGTGTTGTGCGTCGATCCGCTGGGACAGGGCGAACGCAAGCAGCTCGAATCGTACGGCATCACGGGAGCCACTACCGAACACATGCTGATGGGCGTCGCTCCGATTCTTCTGGGCGAAAACCTCGCCACCTCGATGATCTGGGACGGCGTTCGCGGCCTGGATTATCTAAGCCAGCGGCCGGAGATCGATGCGGAGCGGTTGGGCTGCGTGGGGAATTCGGGCGGCGGGATGATGACCGGCTATCTGATGGCTTTGGACGATCGCGTCCGGGCGGCCGCACCGGGTTGTTTCATTACCGACACGCGGCGAAAGAACGTCCACCCCGGTCCGGGTGACGCCGAGCAAAACCTTCACGCACAGACCGCTCGCGGCCTGGATCATGCGGACTTGATCCTCATGCGAGCGCCCCGGCCCACGCTGATTCTTTCGGCCACGCGGGATTACGTCCCAATAGACGGCGCCTGGGAGGCATTTCGCCAAGCCAAACGCCTTTACTCCCGACTAGGCTTCCCCGAAGGCGTCGATCTGGTCGAAGTGAACGAAACGCACGGCTTCTCCCCAGGGCTGCGGGTGGCGGCCGTTCGATGGATGGCTCGCTGGTTGCTCGATCGCGATGAAGCGTTGGACGAGCCGGAACTGGAAGTGTTGCCAAGCGAAGCCCTGCATGCCGCACCGGGAGGGAGTGTGCTGAATCTCGAAGGCGCCCGATCGTTTTTCGATCTAATGACGGCGAAAGAGGCCGCCTTGGCCGAGGAGCGTCAACGTCGCTGGAACGATCCGGATGAACGCGATGCACTGCTGGCCGAGGTTCGTGAGCTGGTCGGAATTCCCGAACGGTCTAGACTCAATGCGGCCGATTCGATCCGGGTAGGCGAGGCGAACGTGGACGGCACGCTTTGGGAAAAATGGATTTTTCGTCCCGAGCCCGGGATCGTGCTGCCTGCCCTGGTCGCTCAGCCGCCGGGCGACCTGCGCGGGGTGGTGCTGTGGGTGGATGGGATGGGTAAAGAAACGGTTCTTGAAGCCGCCGAGCGGGTCGAGGACTGGCTGCGAGAAGGGCTGGCGGTTTGTGCCGTCGACCTGCGCGGATACGGCGAGACCGCTGCGAAGCCCTGGCGTTACCGCGCGGTGACCGAAGCGATGGGACCGAACAGTGCTGAGACGTTCATCGCTTACATGCTGGGTCGATCTTTGGTGGGACTGCGAGCCACCGATGTGCTGCAAACGGCTCTGGCCTGGCGTGCCCAATTGCCCGAGCAGGGTGTCATTTATTTGGTCGGACGCGGCCATGCCGCCGTGCCGGCGTTGCATGCGGCCGCACTGCAGTGTTCTCTCTTCGACCATGTCGATCTGTCCGGTGGCCCGGAAAGTTGGAGTGAACTTTGTCAAGGTCCAGATCTCGACGGATGGAACTTGGAGAACGCCGTCCACGGCGCGTTGCGGCTGTACGACTTGCCCGAACTCCGCAGCGTGTTGCCTCCGTAACTCCGCACCGTCGGATGGTCGCCAGTGCTTATCGACGACGATATAATACCGGAAATGGGAGGAATCCATGCCACTTGCTTATCGAGTAATGAAGGCCGAAGGTGAACCACTGCGCCCCGTGATTGGCGACGCCGCGACGAAACTCGGCGTTCGAGCGAGAGATCTGGCACCTGACAACGAGGGCAATGCTCAGCCGGGCCAAGGTGGTATGTCCGTTATTTCTTCGGTCAGCTATTCCATGTGGCTGAAGCGAATTCTCGATGTCCATACGGCGCAGTCCTGGGATATGGAATCGACCGAAGTCCGTGAGCTTGAAGAGGAACAGTTGAACGATTTGTGGACGGAAATCGACGATTCACAAAAGGAGCGGCTCTGGGGTTTATCGTCCGATCTCAACTCATTGCGCGATCGGGAGACTTGGGTGGAATCCGACTGGCCGCTCATGACGAAAGAAGAACTCGGACGCGCGCAGGCCGAAGCCTTTCAGAGAAAGCAATGGGACAAATTCTTAGAGTACCTTCGGCGGCCGCCGCGGTTTCTACCGCAAAGCGGGGTGGACTACCTACGTGGCAGAGCCTGGATGGAAATGGGGCATCCCGAGGTCGCTTTGCTTTTTTTTGACAACGCCAAACGCCTGGAACCAGGAAACACAAACTACAGTGTTTTGGCCCTGGAATGCCTGAAAGTTATGCAGGACTGGCCGGAACTGTTGGCACGATGCCAGGCGTACGTGCAGGACTTATCAGCGTCAGCTCGCTTGTTATTCCGCGCCGCCGACGCTCTTCACGCCTACGCGCTGCAGTCTGGCCAGGAACGTTACTATCACGAGGCCCTGCAGGCCGTAGGTGAGGGGTTTGCACGATTGGGTCCGTCGGAACCGGAACTGGCTTCGGTTTTGGCGGGTGCGTACGCCGCGAAGTCGCTTTGCCTGGCGCACCTGGGCCGTACCGACGAATCGTCACATGTCTTGGACGAGGCCGTTCAGAGGTTTCCTGAGAATACGACGTTGGTGATCGCTCGGGGACTGGTCAAGCAGGAACTGGGCCTCCCGGATGCCATCGACGATTTTCAGCAGGCGTTGGACCGCGGCACGATGATTGTCTGGCCCTACGTAGAATTGGCTCGGCACGCATTGCTCTCGGGACGAGGTCTCGAAGCCGTGGCAATGTGTCGGCGCGGGCTTGCCTTTGCCCGATGCGATACGGCGAAAGCCATGTTGTTTGAATTGCTTGCCATCGCGCTGCATCGGCTGAACGACACGAGCGATGCGATCCGAGCAGCATTCCAATCGGCCAGCGAACTTGATCCTCTCAGCGAGAGAATCCGGAGCAATGCTGAGCGTTTCGAAAGCCTCGCAACCGATTTGGGGGCCGGAGAGCCGAAGTGGCAACTGGACCCGGTTCCGTCATCCGCCGCGTTTGATGAAGTTTACGCCCAATTGCAGGCAGCCGTTTAGTAGGATTCGACGAGGGGGTGCTTATTCTCGCATGGGGTGAAGCAATTGCATGCGATCCTGCGTGAAGCGGTCGCCTGCCAATTGTTTGGCCAATTCCTCGTACGGCGGATGCTGATATTGATGGGCGGCGATACGCAACGCGGGTACCAGCGCGGTCCAGGTCGGGCGATGCATATCCTTGTGCGGCCACGGCTGCGACCCGTCCGCGTAGGGCACCAGGTAGTCCAGCGCGGCGCGGATGCTGCGACCGTCATCGGTGCGGTGATTCCACAAGTCGACCTCCACGTGGTCTCCCAGGCGGGCGAGGCTCAGGAAAGCTCGCAAGTTCATGGAGCTGTAGCCGGAGGGGCGAGTGCGAGCCAACTCACGAGGCTGGCGTCCGTCGGGCTCGATCTGTGCGGCGATCCGCTGCAGCCCACGCGTCTGCAGGATGTCGCGGGCGATCTCGTCGCGGCCGACGAACAGGGCGACGCCGACCGTTTGCACATCGAACCAGGTGCCGATGTTGTTCCGAGCGCGGGCCGCGCTCTTGCCGTGCGAACTTTCTACCAGCCACTGAAGATACTCGCGGAACCACACGGTCAACGCTTCCTGGTCGGTCGCCGTCCAAGCTTTCGATTCGGCCAGCAGCCCGACGGCATCAAGCAATTCCGGAAGAGTGCGCATCTCGATCGTGCCGGTGCTTCGTCCAGTGGTGCGGCCGGGAATCCGCTGGCCAAACTCCAGGTGGGGGTTCATGCGAGTCGCCGGGTCCAAAAACCAGGTTCGCAGCAGCAGCGCGGCCCGCTCGGCATACGGCGGATGGTCCGTGAAGTAGTACGCTTGAGCAAGCGTCTTGACGGCTGCCTCCATCCGACCTTTGGTCCCATTATCGAATTCTCGTGATTCGGGGTTCACCTGGCCGTCCCGGTTCACGTAGGGCAGGCCATCGTCCGTGTCGGGATTGGGCCACCAGTACGGCCCTTGGCTCATGTAATCGTGTTTGTCACCGCTGGGCGGCGTTTGCGGTTTGGAAACGACCGAAAACGGACCCTGGTTCATTGCGGCATCGGCTTCCGAACGCAGTTGTTGCACGGCAGGCAAGAATCGCTTGTCGCCCGACATGACCGCCGCGCGGGCCTCGGCGATTGCGGTGCCATCGAGCAGAAAGACGCGTGGCGTAGGGCCGGCGGTTTGCGAGCCGGACGCCGACGATTGAGCCCTCGCGACGGCGCCCGTCGTCAGACATACCAACAATACGAAGCACAGATGATAGCGATCCAACATAACAGTCTCCGGAAGGTTCGAGGAAGTGGTTGGGGGGATGCGGGGCAGGCACCGAGGTTCGCCGAGTTCGGCTGAGGTTCATCGAGTACCTACGGATGGACGGTCGAGTTGTCGGCGATCATTTACCCTCGCGTCACACTCGCCTGAACCGGAGGGTAAGGTCGGCCGGGAATCAATTGTTGACCGTCGGAGAAGCCTTCCGGTCGGGGCGCCAATCGCTCGATCATCAAACGGCGCCATCGTTGAAGCTGATCGCGGCTCGCGGGTTCAGCGCTCAAGTCACGCTCTTCCAACGGATCGGTGTCCAGGTCGAACAACTGCTCGGTCCCGTTTGCCGGACGCCAGATGTACTTCATCCGGCCATCGGTCAACGCGTGGAAGCCTTGCGGCTGGCTGTAGATCGGCGAGTGCTCGAAATGGAGCCACGGCCGGACCTCTTCCTCTTCGCCTCGCAGTACCGGCACCAGACTGACGCCGTCCACTTCGGGCGTTTCGATCCCGGCCAACTCGGTGAGCGTGGGCAGAAGGTCTTCGAGGGCAACCGGCTGGAACGACCGCTGCCCGGCTCGAAAACGCAATTCCGGCGAACCCACGATCATCATCGGGATGTTCGCTGATCCCTCGTAAGGCTCGCACTTGCGGAAATAGCCATGGTCGCCCAGCATCTCGCCGTGGTCCGAGGTGAAGACGATCACCCAAGGCCGCCCGGCCTTTTCACTACGAGCCTGGAAGGCGGCCACCAACGGCGCAAACTCGTCGTCAAGCTGCTCGATCAGCCCGAAATACCCGGCCTGAGCGTTTCGCAGTCGCTGGCCTTCAAGCAACACGCGGCTGCCGCCGTGCGAGCCCTTGGGGGTGATCTCGTCCCAATCGACCCAGTCGCCGCGGGCCGGTTCGGGCAGTTCTTTCTCCAGATAAGCGTCGAAATATCGCGGAGGCGGAAACAACGGCGGGTGCGGCGCATAGAACGATGCTGTCAGAAATAGCGGCTCGTTCGCTGATGTCTGCTGGACCACGGTCAGCGCTTGCTGGGCCACCCAAGTCGTCGGATGTAATTCGTCGGCCAAGGGCCAGGGCGCGGCTTGCCAGTGGTTGTAGCTCAGGCCCATCGATGATACCAATGCCTTGATGCCGTCGGTATCCGGTGCGGCCTTCAGCAGAGCCTGGTCGTAGTCATCGCCCGTAACGTGGGTGGAACCGCCGATGTTCCACTGATAGCCCAGCGCTTCGGCGCCCACCGACTGGTGCATATTGCGCCCCACCAGCGCCGTGCTGTAACCCGCGTCGCGCAGGATCTGCGGCTTGGTGGGCACGGTGATCGGAATGCCGCCTCGGTAGCCGACCACCCCGCTGGTCTGAGGAAACAATCCGGTCAGCATGGCATAGCGTGCGGGAATGCATGACGGCACGGTCGCGTAGGCTCGGCGGAACAACGTCCCTTGCCTGGCCAGCTTGTCCAACTCGGGCGTCCGTACGGCGGGATGGTCCAGGACCGACAGGCAATCTCCCCGCCACTGATCCGGCATCAGAATCAGGATATCAGGCCGCTGATCCGGTGGAGCACCCGCTTGTGCAGTTCCGAGGCAAGCGAAAAACAGCATGGGAACGACACAAGCGAGTTGGAACATACGCGAGCACATCACGATGGGCTCCTTCGGGTGCAAAAGGCTAGCGTTTGCAAGACACACCTCCGGCAGTGTAACATGCCAACGACGGGATCTCAATTACGCAATCGCGGACATTGATCGGCACATATGTGCCGATAGCGGAGGCTATTGCTCATGCGGGGCTGTCTGTTGTTGAAAAAGGTTTGTCACGGAGCAATCGAACTGAGCGGCGATCTCACGTCGAGGGGCTCCTCCGCCCGACGGGCGACGGTTGTAGAAGCGGTCGTGGTAAGGGGCATTGGCGTCGATCCAGGTGACCAGCGTCCTCCACTGCTCGGGACTCAGTTGAGCCTCGGCTTGATGCAACGGGTCGTTGCGCAACACGTCGATCAATCGGCTGCGATGCGATCCGAATTGAAACGGTTGCGTGACACTGGAATCGCTCAGCCGATCGGCAACCGAAATCCAGGGCTTGCTCATCTGGCCGTCGGCACTGCGACCGAACAGCGTGGCAAACGATTGGTAGAATCCATCGACGGTCGGGCTGTCGCTCAGATCCAGTCCGCCGTCCGGTTCGTCTGGGCCGTGGCAGCTTACGCACCGCTCGTTCAGAATGGGCTGAATCAGAGCCTCGTAGCCCACCAATCGGTCCGAGCCCCACGGCGGCGGTTGGGGAACGCTTGGCGGCCGCAGCAGCGCCAGGGAAGATTGCCAAGTGGTCTGAGGTGTTTGCAAACGCGACTCATGACAACCCGTACAGCCTCGTGTTTCACCGGCTTGCAACGTCACGTGGGTGCGCATGCGGCGGATCTCCATGCCGTGCTCGTCCAACGCTTGGAAGTAGACAGCCGTATCGGCCGGAACAACGAACTGGGCCGACCCGTCCTTCTCGACCGGCACCTCGCCGATCACTCGCACCGGCGCCCAATTCCAATGCCCGAACTGGCGCGTCCAGGCATTGCCCGGGATGTAACGCATGGCGCCGATCGTATCGTCCAGCGGCCAACCGACGTGCTGGGCGATCCGCAGCGACTTGACTTGGCCGCGAGGAATCTCGTCCAGGCCTTGGTAGACGTCGCCTACGTAGCAGATGGCCGTGGCCGGCATCGAATCCTGCTGCAAAACGTCCGGCAATTGAGGCGGGCGTGGCCGCGGTTTCAGCGGCATCGGGAACGAACACGAATAGATCGGGTCACGAGCAAGCAATTCCTTGTTCCCGTACACGTCGACCAGATAGACCGCAAAGCCCGTGGCCGTCAGACTGCTGGAATAGCTGTACGAGGCCAAGAAGCAGGTCTCGGACAAGGCCCAGGGTGTCTTGTAGACGCCGCCCCGGTCAGGCGGACCACCCGAAGCAACGGGCCGACCGGCCATAGGGCCTTCTTGAGGCACCACGCGCGGTGTGACGATTTCGAGACTGTCCGAATGGTTGATCCCGCGCCGCGCGTCGATCAACACGATGGGACCGTAAGCCAACGTGTGGTGCCCCGTGGCGATCGAGATCAGTTTCTGGCTGCTGGGTACGCTGCGCGTGTCGCGCAGCCCGTAAGGCGGTCGAAGATGCTGGTTGAACACGGCGTCGGCCATCGTGCCGTCCGGCCGGATGGTCCAGACCGCGTGCGTCTCCAGGAAATGCCGCTCTTGGTAGTCCCAGCGAGTGTAAGCGATCAGCCCGTTGTCCAGGCTGTGCGGATAGCGGTCGATGTCCTTGTTATCGTTCAACCGGATCACGTGACCTGTGTCGGGGAACACGCGGTACAGATTGATGACCGTGTGGTCGGCACTGAACTTGCCGCACTCGCTGCTGCGGCCCGAACGGTCCGAAGCGAAGACGACCGAATCGTCCGCGCAGTAGGTCGGCTCGAAATCGCTCCAGTACTCGTGCCCGGTCAACTGCCTCAGTCCGCTGCCGTCCACATCGATTTCGTACAGGTGCGTCGGCGGTTGATGCCCGCGCAGCAGGAACACATAGTCGCCGCTGATCGTGTCCCACGGAGGCGGCCAGTCCGGTTGGCGAGCGTAGCCAAAAACGACGCGGTCGGCATCCCAACCCAGATCGATGCCGTGGACGTGCCCGGGACCCAGTTGCCCGTCGAGGACGGCTCGCGTCGTGGCTCCGGGATTCAATGCCTCCTGCACATAAATGTCGCCCCCCGGTTTGTGCGACCAAGGGTATTGCGAACCGGTGATGTTCGCGAACAGAGCCCCATGACGTTTCATGTAAACCAGGCGTTCGAAATCCACCGACGGATGGGCCAACACGATCGACCGCGCGGTGCGACGGGCTTGCAGCCACAGATGGCGTAGCGCGGTCAGGTCGCTGGGTGACTGGTCGATTTGTCGAGCCAACTGTTGGCGGATCGCCTGCAGTTGCTCGAAGCGTTGTTCCGCCGACTGCCGTTTGGCAGGTTCGTCAGCCGATCGGACAAGCTCGTCCAACACGCCGGTGGCTCGCTTCAGAATCAGGTCCACAGAACCGAGCATCGAAGCGGGCTGGTGGTGGATACCCCACACTGCGCCTTGTCGTACATAATCAGCGGTCAGCAGAAAATCGGCGTCCAACGCTGTCCAGCGATCATACCAATCCGGTGGATCGGACCGCGGCCACCGGACATCCTGACCGTTGTTCTCCAGATTCACCTTGGTCGCCAGCGCCCATTCTGCGATGGCTTGCACGAACGGATCGGGATCGTCCAACAATCGAGCCGCCTCGCAGGCCAACCCATCGTCCAACTGATGTTGCTGGGCGAGTTGGAACAGGCGTTCGGCTCGCCCGATTGCCGAATCGGGATCGGCAGACGAGGGGATAACGATCATGTTCGGATTCTCGGCTCCCAGAACCGTACACCATCCAGCAGCCAGTAAGACGACTGCGACCCACGGCCATGGCAAGGAAATACATTTCATCGGTGCGCCACCTTCTTCTCGGTAAGGGAACGAGCGGGCATATCGGACCATTGGAGTATAATATAAACAATTCCCACGAGGAAGGTAACGTCATGAAACGGGAGGTAACGATGTTCAGTAGAAGAGGCATTGCTGTTATAGTGGCCACCGCACTGGCTACGTGGGCTTGTGGTGCAGCCGCCAACGCCGAGCCGGCGGGATTCATTGCGGCGGGCGATCGCGAGCCACGGACCGTCATCGACCAGGCACCAGCACATTCGGTGGTTCTTTTCGACCGCAATCGGCCGGTCGAACTGGAGGAACCGTTGGTGATCGACAAGCCGCTGACCCTGCTGGGCCTGCATGCTCGTTTGCCCGAGGGCCACGAGCCCGTGCCGCTGGTGGAGATTCACGCCGAGGGCGTGCGGATGGCCGATTTCGAACTGCATGGTAACGCTGATTGGACCGATTGGCTGCAGGACGGCAGGCAATCGCTGCTGGTGATTTATGCCGGCGATTTCACGATCCAGCGCGGTCTGCTTACTCAGGCCTCCCAACACGGCATCCTCGTTCGAAGCAATGTTTTGAACCAGCCGATCCGCGGCGGGGTGATCCGAGACATCGAGGCCCGCGACATCGGCCGCGACGGTGTCTCGCTGGAGGGGCGGCCGGAGGGGTCAATCAGCCACGTGTTGGTCGACAATGTCGGCGTCTACCGCAGTCGCCTGCGGGGCGCCGTGGAAGCGTGCGATGGAGCCGACAACATCACGCTTCGCAATATCTATGCTGAAGACAGCTTGTACGCCGTCGACGTGATGCACGATCATGGAGGACCAGCCGAACTGATGCAGAACCACCTTGTCGACAACGTTCACGCGGTGCGTTGCAGATACGCGGTCCGAACGAACAACCGTGACCTTGGCCATACGGGCCTGACGATACGGAACGTCACCGCGGAAAGCTGCGAGCTTCCCGTAGACGTTCGAAACATCACCGGGTTGCTCATCGACGGCGTGCGCGTGTTCGATCATGCCCACGACGGCCCATTGATGAGGATCTCAGATTCGACGGGCGTACAGGTCTGCAACGTCGTGTTGATCAGCGGCACGCTACGCGGCGAGGCAATCGAAGTGTCTCGTTGCCGAAATGTCGCCGTGCAAGAGGTGTTGGATGGCCGATGATTCGAGAACCATCGGCGGCTCGTGAAGGAGGGCGTAATTACGCCGCAGGCGATAGGAGCGGCCACGCCGTAGTTCTTAAGCATCCGGCCAGGTATTTCTTGGTGGAATCAGCGGAAACGGGCGTCGGGAGTCGTTTTCGGGTGAGCCGCTTTCCATGTGGTAGATCGTTGGCCGAAAACGACTCCCGACCCCCTCGGCCTCACTCATGCGTGCGCCTCCGTGATTGGCAAGATCCTCTCGGCCGGGTGCCTACCCCACGTAATTAGACTCGCGCTCCCGCCTTTCGTCAAGTTCCAAGAGCACCGGTGCGTTTGGAGTCGATTTCAATTCCTGCTTGTCAAGGCCAATGTCCTCGATCCCGTTTTTGTTCTGCGCAGAAGCTCCTGGCATGAGGTCGAGCCGTTTTGGAGTGCGGTGGCTTGACGCCGCTTTGTTTTTGCGTCAGCTTTGCTTTTTGCACGATAACTGTTCCAGG
>SKVE01000686.1 GCA_007129635.1 Planctomycetaceae bacterium | reverse complement strand
TTATCGATTCCAGTTCGTCAGCGACGCTCAGATCTCACCGGATGGTAGCCGAGTCGCATTGGTGCGAACGGTCATCGCCGAAGATCGTCGTCAGCGTCATTCCGCGATCTGGATGGTCGATACCCAAGGCGAATCGGACCCGCGTGCTTTCACGAGCGGTCAACAGGACAGCCGACCACGCTGGGCTCCGGATGGTCGACGCCTGGCGTTTCTTCGCAAGGAAAAGGAAGCCACTCAGTTGCGACTGATCTCGGTCGACGGCGGCGAGTCGCGGTTGGCGACCACCATCAACCAGGGCAGCATCAGCGATTGTTTTTGGTTGCCCGGCAGCGATCGGCTCGTGCTGTTGTTAAGAGTCGATCCGGACGTCGAAGATCCTCGTCAACCCAAGCCGGAAAAGGATTCTCCTGCAGCGGACGTTCAGGTATTCACGCGCGCCGTTTACAAGACGGAAGACGATGGATACTTGGACCAGCAGCGGGAGATGCTCTGGCTGCTGGATCTGGACGCGGACCGATTGACTCGGCTTGTCGGGGACCCGGACTGGCATGTACACGATCCCGCCCCGTCGCCCTCCGGCGATACCATCGCTTTTCATGCCAATCGTTCGGGCGAGGAATTCGACGGCCACTTCGACCGCCAGCTCTTCTTGCTGGACGTCGAAAGTGGTCGAGTGAATCACCTGCAGACGCCGTCGGGACGTACGCAGTCGGCGCTGTTTTCTCCTGACGGTCAATCGGTCGTTTACCGACACCAGGCCGATCGCTACGAGCCGGTCCAATTGCATCAGATCCCGCTCGACGGCGGTGAGCCTCGGGTGCTGCATGATGGTCGAGCTCTGTCCGTCAGTGCGGCGTATTGGCCCCCCGAGTCGGCTCGACCGCTGGTCCGAGCCGATGATCGAGGCAGTCGTCCGTTGCTGCGGCTGCGATCGGGACCGCGACAGCCCGCGATCCTAGTAGGCGATCGAGGCAGCGTGCCAGCGGTCAGCTTTTCCGCCGATGGACAGCAGATGGCGTATGTGTTTGAAAACGAAACGCAGTTGGCCGAGGTCTGGGTAGCGCAGGTCGATCGGCCGCGTCCACGCCGACTGACCGACTTCAACGATCCCCTGCTGAGCGAATTGGCGCTGGTAGAACTGGAGCGATTTCGTTTTCCCACCGACCGTGGGTTCAAAGTCGATGGTTTTCTGGTCCGACCTGTCGGCTTCGACCCGGATCGCAGTTGGCCGATGATTTTGAACATCAAAGGCGGCCCCGCTGTGATGTGGGGCCATCAATGGTTTCATGAATTCCAGATGATGGCCGGACAGGGCTACGCGGTGGTCTTTGCCAATTATCGAGGCAGCACGGGGTACGGACACGACTTCGAGATGTCGGTGCGATTGGACTATGGCGGAGCCGATTATCGCGACAACATGCGGCTGGTCGACGAGGCGTTGGGACGTTTTGAATGGATTGACCCGGAACGTCTGTTTGTGACCGGTGGCAGCCATGGCGGATTTTTGACCAATTGGATCACCACGCGTACCGCCCGATTCCAAGCCGCTGTGACACAACGTTGCGTTTCCAACTGGGTCTCCGAAGCCGGTACCCAGGCCTACTCGCCCGCCGAAATGAATGCTGAATTCGACGGGACACTTTGGCAAAACTACGCCAACTATTGGGATCGATCGCCGCTGAAATACGCCCATCGAGTCGTCACGCCGACGCTGATCATCCACAGCACGGATGACCACATCACGCCGATCGGCCAAGGCCAGGAGTGGTTTTACGCCTTGCTGAATCAGGGAGTGACCACCGAGCTGGCCATGTTCCGCGGCGAAGGGCACGATCTGTCTCGGCGAGGCACTCCGATCAATCTGGTCCAGCGATTGAAGCTGATCCTGGATTGGTTCCAGCGCTTTGATCCGGCGAATACGTCTCCTGCCACATGCAGCCCGCCCACGACCAGCCCACACCAAAGCCGATGAGCATGCTGGTCAGCCCCGGTCGCAATCGACCTTGACGCCGCAGGTCATCGATCAGAATCGGCAACGTGCAGGATACCGTGTTGCCACAGTCCTTCAACAGCAACGGCATGCGGGTGTCGTCCATCCCCAGCCGCAGATGCAGATGCTCCAGCATCTTCTTGGTCGCTTGGTGCACCAGGTACAGATCCACTTGGTCGTGGGTCATCCCGGCATCGGCCAAGATCTGATCGACCAGATGAGGCACCTGTTCGATCGTGAATCCGATCAGACTGGGACCGTCCATGTACAGCTTGCTGGGCCAACGTTTCCGATGCCGTGGCTTGATCGCATCGGCCATCGGGCGAGCGCCGCCTTCCGCCACGAACAGCGTGTCAGCACCCCGGCCATCGGTTCCGTATTGGAACGCCGAAAGACTAGGATGTTCCGCCGCTTCGATCAACGTCGCTACTCCCGCGTCCCCAAAAATGGTACGCAAACTGCGGTCGGTCGGGGCGATGTACTTCGAATACGTCTCGGCGGTAATCAACAACACTCGCCGTACCGGTCCGACTCGGATCAAACCATCCGCCAAAGCCAAACCGTAGACGAACCCGGAACAACCTAGATTAAAATCCAAGGCGCCTGCAGTGGTGGGAATGCCCAGCCGAGTTTGCATCAAACACGAGGTGGTCGGCAAGGGGTAATCGGGAGTCTGCGTACAAAACAGCACGAAATCGATGCTAGCAGGATCGATGTTGTGTTGCCGGAACAGCTTCTCCGCAGCAGCGACCCCCAAATCCGACGAGCACTCGTTCTCAGCCGCGATGTAACGCGTCGCGATTCCCGTCTTCTCGAAAATGACCCGCATGTCCCAGTTTGGGAACAGCCGTTGCAATTCCTCGTTGGTTTCCGCCCGCTGGGGGTAGTGGATCGCGATGGGACCGATAGACGCGTAATTCACCGCAGTTAGAACTCTCTATCTAAGGTGCTAGGAACTTTGAGCAACACAATAGCGGGGCCGGCGCGCGCGGTCAATGGAGAACAGGACGAAGGTCACGATTCGACACGTTTTCTCCAAAAAAATGGACTGGACACCGACACGGACATCTGGGAAATTCCCACCGCTCGTCTTGCAGGCCGTGTGCCGCCTGCGTCGAAACGCCCGTACTTCCGGGTGAAACATATTCCGTCAGCAAGCGGAGGTTTTTCGGTGAATCGCCAATGGTCAAACCTTCTCATCGTTAGCTTGGTCGTGCTGCTGCTTGCCGGGACAGCTCAGGCCAGCGACTGGAACCTGCCGAATCTGAACCCGTTCCAAGCGTCAAACACAAAACGTCCAAGCCAGCCATCCGTCTGGACCAGGATGTCAAATGGGACGAAGAACTTCTTCTCCAAAACCTACGATGTGTTGACCCCCTGGGAAACCGAGGCCCAAAAAGGCAGATCCCACCAATCACGGTCCGCTGGCGGCAAATCCGATAGCCAGAAAAACCCCATGTTCCGAAGCTGGTGGGCTGCCGAAGAAGAGCCTCGGCAACCCCAGACCGTCAGCGAATGGCTGAAGCAACCGCGTCCGTAGCAGGGATCGTTGAATTCCGTCTTCGTGTCCTTCGTGGTTACCACCCCCTTCGTTGAGTATTCCAACGTCGGCGAGTTGTGGTGCACCTTCAGGGTATGAGCGTTTTCCATTCGCTCACTGCCTCTTGGCGGTTGTCAGCCAGCGGTCGACTTGGTTCGCGAACGCTTGCCGGCCCTTGGCAGTGAAACTCGACGGTCCCCCGGCGATCTGGCCGCCGCCGCACAGTTCATCGAACAGGTTTCGCACGGCAAGCGTCCATGACGCCGCCATCGTCAAGGCCAGCACCGGCTTCAGTTTTCCGTGAATCAACATTTTGATTTCACGAGCCGGAGAATGGGCGTCCCGACGAATCCGATCACGGCCATGAGCGGACCGGTCACGAAGAATCCGGTCATGACGCCTTCCATCGACTTATCGTGGGCATTTGAAGACAACATGCTAACCAAGGCCATGCCGCCGAAGAGCCCGACGACGTAGCCTACGTCCGTGGAAACTACAACTCTGGTT
>SKVE01000255.1 GCA_007129635.1 Planctomycetaceae bacterium | reverse complement strand
TGAGTTTACGGCACACGGAGTGTGCCTACTACTTTGGAATGGAATGACTTATTCCTGTGCGGCGTTGGCGGGGGTTGGAGACGGCAAAAGGTTACTGGAGGGCACTGGTGTCGAAGCAAACCGGCTCGTGGATCGTCACCGCGCTGAGCGTGGCCTTGTGCTTTTTCACCTTGATCACGGTGAACTACAACCTGCTGCAACCGCAGTCGGCGTTGGCCATCTTTGTTATGCTGGGGATGATCTTGTGCTTTCTGACCTGCCCGGCTTGGCGAGCGATCCGGCGTCCGGAAGACCATGCCGCCCAGGTGGATCGGCCTCTTTGGCGCCGCGCGCATACGATCTGGCTGGCCGACCGCATCGTCAGCGTCGCTCTGGCCGCGATGACCGCCATCTGTTTCGGATATGTATTCGTCCAGACGGAACCCTGGCCCTGGTTCCGGGAGCATCTGTGGCTGGGTGGCCAGTCGTTGGGCAATCGAGCCGGTCAGGAGATGACGCTGGATTTCATCGTCGGCGGGATCGGGCTGGTTTTGGTGCTCGAGGCGGCGCGACGCAGCATCGGCTGGATTGTTCCGGCGCTGGCCATGGCGTTCGTGCTGCACGCCTGGTGTGCGCCCGATCTGCCCGATTGGCTGCTGCCCCACCGCGGTCTGGACGTTCAACAAATCATCGGATCGACTTTCCTGCAATCCTTGGGCGTACTGGGTCCGGCAGCCGGGGTGATGTTCACGTACGTGTTCCTGTTCGTGCTGTTCGGATCGTTCCTGGAAATGTCCGGCGCAACGCAATTCATCATCGACTTTTCGCAGCGGATGTTCGGCAAGACGCCGGGCGGGCCGGCCAAGGTCTCGGTGCTCAGCAGCGGCCTGATGGGGTCGTTGTCCGGCAGCGCCGTGGCCAACGCGGTGACCACGGGATCGTTTACCATCCCGATGATGCGCAGCGCCGGGTTCCAACGGCATGTGGCGGCGGGCATCGAGGCGGCGGCGGCATCCGGCGGGACCCTGGTACCGCCGATCATGGGCGCCGGTGCCTACATGATGCTGGAGTTCGTCGATCGCGGCCCGGGTCAGCCGCAGTTGACGTTCCTGGACATCGCACGCGCCGCGTTGATCCCGGCCATCCTGTATTACTTCTCGTTGTGGATGATCGTCCATCTGTATTCACACCGCATCGGTGCTCGTGCGCCGGAACAGGACGATCAGGAAACGCATCGGATCTGGGAGTACGAAGCGCTGGTTTTCTTTGGTGCGTTGGGCGCCCTGGTCGGCCTGTTACTGCTGGGGTTCTCGGCGTTCAAAGCCGTGACCGGATCGCTGGTCTGGATCCTGGTGCTGACCGCGATGCGCCCTCGTTTGCAGCTCCCCATGCGAGCTCGCGTGCTGGCGTTGACTTGTTTCGCTACGGTGGTCGTGCTGCATCAAACGATCGGTGTCTTGGGCTCCTCGACGGCGTCGCAGAGCGGCTGGTTGGAATTTCTGGCAGCCCCCTCCTGGCGTCATCCCGTCGAGGGCACGGTCGCCGGGCGATTGGTGTTTGATTCGCTGCTCAGCTCCTCGATCCTGGGCACGATCGGGATGTTGGTCTTCGCGCTGATGCATCCCAACTGGCGGCCCGGGATGAAGTTGGCCATGACGCGGGCCGCCCAGAACGGTGTGTCGCTGGTGGCGGCCAGCGCGTGCGTGGGCATCATCATCGGCATCGTGCAGACAACGCCCATCGCCAATGACTTTGGCGAGGCGATCAAGCAGGTGGTAGAATCCAGCCTGCTGCTGGCCTTGATCGGGATCATGATCTGTTCGTTGGTGTTGGGGATGGGCGTGCCTTCGGTGGTCTGCTACCTGCTGATGGCCACGCTGATGGGATCGCTGCTGGGCGAGATGGGCGTCGACCCGCTGGCAGCCCATTTGTTCATCTTCTATTTCGGCATGATGTCGATGGTCACGCCGCCCGTATCCTTGGCAGCCTACGCGACGGCTTCGATCGCCGGCGCGAAGATCATGCCCACGTCGCTGGCCGCGTTTCGGTTCGCGCTGGTCGGCTTTACCTTGCCGTACATGTTCATCTATCGTCCATCACTGTTGCTGATGGGCGAAGGCGGCCAGCCGTTCACTCGCGGCGATCTGCCGGACCTGGCGGTCGCGTTGGTCGTCGCCGTGCCCGGGATCGTCGCGCTGGCAGCCTGCTTGACGGGCTACCTGAAAACGACGCTCAGCGCCCCCATGCGAGCGCTCGCGTTCTTGGCGGCCCTGTTGATGCTGACCCCCAAACTGGAGATCGCAGGGCGCAACTTCAGCGGCCTGGTCGACAGCAGCGGCATGGTGCTGTTCCTGCTGATCCTGGTGATCAATTGGCGTCAGGCGAATCGGCAAACCCCTGGTTGAAGAGAATGTAAGTGCCGCTCTTGCCAGCCACCGCGACATCCAAGCGTCCGTTGCCGTTCAGGTCGCCGGTGCGGATCTGCAACCCGCCGCCCGCATCGCCGACGTTGATCTCGTGCCGCGTGAATTCCAGCTTGTCCGGGTGCCATTTGTAGTAGTACAGGCACGGCGGGTCGAAGGCGCCGGGATCGCGGCCGTTGTGAGCGAACACGCGTTTGCCGGTGATCAATTCCTCTTGACCGTCCCCGTCCAGATCCGCCATGTGCAGGCAATGGGGTTGGGACCACTGATCGTCGATCAGATGTTCCTTGAACCGCAGCTTGCCGTCTTCGCCCGGCGGCAATTGCTGCCACCAGTACAGGCCGAAATCGTGGGCGCGACTCCAGATCAGATCGCTGCGGCCGTCGCCGTCCAGGTCGCGTACGATCATCGGGATGCTGCCCTGCATATCCCAATCCGGGTGAAACTTCCAGTTGCCCGCCATCGGATCGCTCTCGGGCGCCTCGTACCAACCAATGCCGGTCAGGATGTCCACCCGTCCGTCGTTGTTGATATCGCCCACGGCGATCCCATGCGCGTTGCCCTCTTCGCTGATCACGATCTTCCTCATCGACGGCACTTCGCGAACCTCCGTCCGCTGCTTGTTGCCCTCCTGGATGGTCACCTCGCGCTGTTCGGTCGTGAACTTCCAGACGTACATCGGCACGTTCTTGCGCCACGAATTGACGATCCATTCCGGGGTGCCGTCGCCATCCAGGTCGTACAACAACTGACCTTCATTGGAACTGGTTTCCGTGTCGACCAGCAGATGACGCTCCCACATTTTACCTTGCAACAGCAGTTCGGGCCCCGGGTTCTTGTACCAGTAGACCTCGGTCGGGACGAACGATCCGGCGATCACATCGATCAGCCCATCCCCATCGACGTCGTAGGCATAGTCCCCATTGCTTTGCACGTAGCCGCTCCAATCCTCGATCGTCCGCACGGGACGAGGCACGAAGTCCGGGGCCGCGTACCAGTTCCGTCCCGCCACCACATCCAGCAGTCCGTTCCCATTGAAGTCGGCCAGATCCAGACCCTCGTTGGAATCGACCGTCAGCACCTGCATGGTCCATTGCAGCGAGGGCGTCTGTTCCGCATACGCCGCCACGGTCCCACCAAACCACAAAATTCCCAGCAGATACACACCTTGCGAAAACCGTGTCACCATTTCCATCGACTCCTCCACTCACAAACAAGGAAACAAAAGGGCGATTGTCACTTCGATCACGAACGACCCGCAAGTTCTCATCATAACATCCCTTTGCCTCTTGCGTATCGGATGACCTTTCATTTCGCGTGACGCAAAGATCGCACTGTGTTGCCGATCGTGAGTTCCGTTTTGTCTTCTTTGGATTGTGCTCCAGCGGACAGAGAATTTGATTGGCGAACTTGTTCATCAGAGCTACCTTCTTCGATGCCCCCCCCATAAAAGCATCGCGGCCCCCCCGCCGATTTGCGATCAATCGCCAGAAAAAACGTCATCTCTTGTTGACAGGCTGCTCTGTTGGGGTGATGATGACATTGGACGCGTATGGGTTCGGTCTGAACAGATTTCGAAACTGGAAATGCAATCAACGGGGAGCAACAAACGATGACCTATCGGCTAGGTGGGATCTTTGCAAT
>SKVE01000787.1 GCA_007129635.1 Planctomycetaceae bacterium | reverse complement strand
GATGTCCATCCCGTCTGCGGGCCCGGGGGTCTCGAAGACCGCTGCGATCTCGAACGGCTCGTCCGTTTCCCCGGCTCGCGCCACGTTGATGAAGAAGGTCCTGTCCTCCGGCCCGTTGCCCGCTGCGGCGGGAGCGATTTCCGGCAGCACCGTCTGACCTGCCACCGCCATGCTCAGGATGCGGGGATTGTGGAGTGTCAACGCCAGACGCTGCCGCTCGCTGGACGTCACGTCGTACCTCGCCCGCATCGTCACCGGCCCGTCCCTGGTCACGACCGCTTCGACGTACGCACGGCGGACCACGGTCCGGACCACGTCCTGAACCTCGTGCCTGGTCAGGTGCAGCGTCAGCTCGGCCGGCTGTCGGAAGTAGCGGTATGCCAGATAGGGCGGCCCGGTGGCCGGTGGCAGGGACAGTTCGCGTGGATCGATCTCTTCCAGACCGATCGGCGTTGCCTCGACGGACAGCACCCGATCCTTGTGAATGGTGATCTCGCCCGTCTCGCGGTCCGCTCCCGGCACGCGGATCGGCTGCAGTGGGAACTGGGCCCGGTCGTTCTGCAGCGAAAGCGGCTGATCGTACGTGGCGGTAAATGCGACGTCGCCCAGCGTCTCGGAATGCAGCACGATGGTCCATTCCGTCCAGCCATCTTCCCCGGGTTGCTCGGCCCTGCGGCGCTCGCGGATGCTTTCCCCTTCGATCTGCAACCGGTCGGACACCGCTGCGGGAACCGCCAAACGGAACATGTCCATACCGGCAAAACGGACCTGTAATTGAATCGCGGTGGTCACTTGCACCACGTCCTCGCTCAGCGTGGCCGCAGTGCTGACGGTGGCCAGCATCCGGCGCGGCCGCTCGGTGATCGTCTGGACAATGTGGACCGGCCGCCGGACGAACGCAAAGGCCGACGCCAGTGTGGAACCCGCCGGGATTCGCGGCTGGAACCCTCGCGTTGCCAATTCCGCAGGCGTCGCGGTCCGAGCGGCTACCAGTTGTTCTGCGTCCGTCGCCACCTCCAGCGACTCCGGGGCGATCACCGCGACCAGCCCCTCCTCGCGCAACACGTCCAGAGGCTCCGGAAGCGGAAGCTCCAGCGATCCAGCCGCCTGGCCGCGCGCCTGGCTGGCCGTGACACTCACCGCCAATTCGCCGAGCACCTGCCTGGCAAAATAGACGTTCAGCGTCTGGCTGTCCTCACCCGGTGTGATGTCGAACCGTTCCAGCGATTCCGAGCGAACGTCGTCCACCCGGATACCTGGCGGCAGACGGAACGAGAGCGCGAAGATGCCCGACCGCGAGATCTGGTAGCGGAATTCGCCTTGCGTCGTGGTCTTCGCCTTGTCCACCAGAACCGCAAAGTGGCTGTCCACAACGATCCGCGGCTGGCGCGCCGACGCCACGAGTGTCAATTGATGATCCGGCGTGAAGAACTTGTAGTACGTGCTGCGCGGTCGACGCAGCGGCTCGGGAACCTCCGCAGCGTCCACTCGCGCCAGCGACTGACGCACCACGAATTCCAAACCGACATCCTCTGCACTGCGAACGGCCAGGATCCCACTCTCCCGCGCCACCCCGACCGCGCGCACATGCCCCACCTGAAACGCCTCGTCCGGCAGCGGCGACTCGGTGTGTAGCTCCAACCGCACCGAACCGGTCACCGGTGCGTGCAGACGCACCCGCAACTGCTGCCGGTCCTCGACCGTCTCCGTCTGCCAATCTCGCAGCCCTGCCGCCTGGACGTCCAACAGACGTTGATCGGCCGGCACGTCGACCAGCAGCTCGTCCAACGCCCCGCGCAGGATCTGGTAATCGAACACCGCATGCGTGTGGACGACGCCGTCGCCCACGTCGACCGCGATCGTCGAGCTGACGTTGGCCAGGCCGGCCGCCAGATCGGCTACGCCCGACGCCGGATGCCAACTGACCGTGAAACGGTCCGTGGCGCCCAACACCGCGCGCACCTCGGTCGCATCCTCGCGGTCCGATCCCAGCTCGAAGGTGCGTCGCGGCGTCACGTGCACCGCCAGTTCCGGCTCCGGGATCTTCAGTTCCAGGTTGCTGACGCCCACCACCGGACACTGCAGCGTGAAACTGCGCCCTTCGGCAACCGTCTGTACACCGGCCACCAGATTCAGCCGGATCGTGTGGCGGCCCTGACCCTGCACCAGCAGTTCGTAACGGCCTTGTCCGGCACCTCGTAATAGAACCGTCCCGTCCTCGCTGACCGCCGAGCCCACGGCCGCATCTCCGAACTCCACCGGCAACCGAGCCCATCCTGCTCCCAGGACCTCGACCGCCAACGTGGCCTCCAAATGCACCAAGTCGCCCCGCACGGACCCCACATAATCGGCGCGTGCGATCACTCCCTCGACCGGCGGCTCGATCGGTAGCGGCTCGGGACGTGTCAACCGGTTCCACATCTCCAGGTACTTCGCGTACGGCAGCAGGATCGAAGCATCCTCCTGCCCGAACACCTCGCTCAGTTTCTCGAACGGCAAGTAGATGATATGTTCCTGCCGCAGCTCAGATAGAGCCGCCGGCCGGTCGTCGTGACCGTCCCCATCGGCTTCGCTGGCCTCGGAGGATTCTTGCACAACGACTGGCGGCTGGGCATCGGCCTGATCATCCGCAAATCCGTCACGACCGATCAACACGACAAGAACCACGGCCAAACCGGAGACCCGTGACATGAAACTGCCTCCCAACGCATAGCGGTTGGATAGAAAAAACGTCCTGATCCGAATAGAAAGCAAAACCGACTGGGACCATTCGCACACATACAGGCATCGCTGACCCAGTCGCTTCTCCCATTCTAACTTCGACAGACCCGGCATACAAACCGCACGATCGGATTCCGAGCGGAAGCGGTTGCCTATCGTCCTCCGTCAGGCTGCGGCCTATGGATCGTCGATCCGCCTTCAGGCGCTTATTCGTACTCGTACTCAGCACCGCGGTACGTACTCGATCACAGTCAAAACTCGGGGAAAACACATGCGTGGAACCATCGACTTATCTGCGAGCCGTTGAACGAGCCGACCCGCTCGGCCAGCGAATACAAAGCGAATTCAGGTTGCAGTCTTCCCCGATGGTGGAATATAATCATCACTTGTTTGATTAGCCGTCAATCCAGCGGGAGAAAAGGGCTTTTGATCAGGGAAAAACCTCCTACTTGGTTCTCCAGGTGTGGTGTTCTTGATTCCAAAGGAGCTGTTCCGTGCAAGTCCAACTTGTCGAGTTGCAAAACCAGCGGGTTGCGCCCGTGTTGGCTGACTGGAGACGTTACAGTTTCTCTCGCACCTACGAGGTTCCCCGCCAACTGAACGCGCGGCTTGAGCAGATCGCGGAGCAATACGAGACGCTGGTGTTGCGGCGCTGCTGCTGTCGGCCAAGCCTGCGGCCACCGTCCAGCAGGTGATTGAGGCGATGAAGGATACGGCCAGCCATCCCGCGGGAAGCGATCGGCGGCCCGATAACCGCTGGGGGATGGGCTTGATCCAACCCGCAGCAGCCTTGGAAACGCTAGAGGGAACCTAAACGGTGAGCAAGCAATCTGAACACACAAAAGTCAGCGACGCCTTGCGTTCTCGCATGGCGCATCGAGCGCCTCGTGAGCGGATGCGTGCCATCGTGCTTCTGCAACCGCGAACGACCGGAACGGGCCAGAGCCGGAGGCTGTCAGGAGAAGTTCGCCGCAAGTTGGCGGAATCGCATCGCCAGTGGTTCGCGACGCGATTGCCCGAGATCGATCGAATCCTGGACGAAACCGGCGGCAAACGATTGGCCGAGTACCCAGACACCCTTGGCTCATTACCGGTTGAAACGAACCCTGATGGAATCCTCGCCCTGTCAGCCTCCGATGCCGTCAAGGCAATTCTTGAAGACCAACCGGTCCAGCTTACCTTGTGAGAGCAGCACGGCGACGATTGCTGGCCTGAAAGCAGAAAGCACCCGGCCAGGAGTTTCTTGTCCATGAAGATGCCGTTGCACGCGTGAGGGCAAGGGGGTCGGGAGTCGTTTTCGGCCGACGTTTCACCACGTGGAAAGCGGCT
>SKVE01001017.1 GCA_007129635.1 Planctomycetaceae bacterium | reverse complement strand
GCCTGGACGTATAAACCCCGCGTAGATACGCCATCGCCCCTCCGGCCCCCGATCCCGAAGTGATCGTAGCCATTGGCCGGTGGTTGAGAACACTCGCGAGTCTTGGTGATGTCTTACTGTTAGATACCAACGGGGGGGGGAAAAAAAACCTTCGGTCGATTGCGACGAGTGGAGTCGCTGCGAGAAAGGCGAGGGTCTGGCGTGCTTCTGCACATGCCGTCTGGTGACCCCGGCCAACGCAATTAAGTTGGTCCCTCTGCCGGAATGGCGACCGAAGGTTTTTGTTCGTGATCTGTCGGCCGACGACCTGATCGGGCCATGTCGACCGCCTGATGCATTGATATCGGCAGTTCGTGGCAAAACGTTGCGGAGAACTGCTTGGACTGCCCCCAGATTTTTCAGGACAACCACCTCGGGGTGATAGCATCGACATCATGGGGACGGCAACGGAACGTCCGCCATACGTCGACGCTGTAAATCCCGCAAAATCTGCTGGAACATCCGATCTTCCGGCCGCAGTTTAACAAGTTCTTCGGCCAGGGAAAAGGCTTTTTCGAAATCCTTGACTTCTTGGTAGAATAAGACCACGCCTAACAAAAACTGAGGATTGTGGGGCTCCAGTTGGTGGGCACGCCACAAAGCCTGCTCGGCTTCCTCCAACCGGCGGTGCAAATACAGCAGCATCCCGTAACGGTACTGGATCGCCGCATTGTCCGGTACCAGGTTGGCATCTCGCTCGAGCCAGACGAGTTCCTGGGCACGCAATTGTCGAGCCTGCTCGCGGTAGTGCTCGGCAGCTTCGGCAGCTTCGGCAGCCTGCGGCTGGCTGGAGGGGCGACGCGCCAGGGCAGTTTGCCGCTGGCGAGCCTCCGCCGCCTCGGCCAGCCGATCATAAACGGCGGCCAGATTGGTACGCGGCCCAGCAAATCCCGGCTCGACTCGCATGGCCGTTTCATACGCCTCGATGGCTTGCTGGTCGTCCCCCAGATTCTCTTGGACGATTCCCCAAGTCATATGAGCAGCCGCTCGGTCGTTGGACATCATCAAGCCTGCATGGAATTCGCTCAACGCCCGTTCGAACGGCTGCTGCGATCGCGCCGGCCGGTCACGTTCGGGGACCGTTGCCAGCACGCGAGCCGCCTCGGAGCGAACCACGCGGACCGGATCGTCCAGCAGCGGGACCAAAGCGGCAGCCAGTTCCCTGGGGGCCAGCCTTCCCTGCAGGGTAGAGATCGCCGTGGCGCGGACTTGCGGATCGGAATCGCCCAGCCCTCGACGAGCTGCGTCTACCGGAGCCTGGCTCTCGTGCATGCCCAACTCCAACATGGCGGTCGCTCGGATGATGCCGGGAGCCCGAGCGTCGGTGGCGATGTCGACCAGACCGGGCACGGCCTGCGCGTCGTCCTGCCGCGAAAGCGTGACGGCATGGGAGAAGTGCGGTTTCTCGCGTGGCCCCAGCGTTTTTTCGCCATACCATTGCTGATAGGCCTCGTTCATTTCCGCATCGACCCGCGCCAACTCTTGCTGGACAAGCGGGTCGCCGTCGCGGGCTGCCAGCATCCAGTCCAAGTACTGTTGCAAATCGTCGCGATCGGCCAATCCTTCCGCTTGTGTGTCCAGGTGACACTTGGTGCACGCGTTGGGCAATCCCAACGCCACGCTCAGATCCGGACGCGGATTACGAATACTGTGGTCACGGCGGGGATCGACCTCCATGTAGGTCGTCTTGGGCATGTGGCATTCGACACACGAAGCACCCAGCGTGCCTGGCTCGTGAAAATGGTGCGCCGGTGTGTCGTATTTGCCCGCCGGATGCTCGTGGCAGGAAGTACAGACCGCATTGCCTTCATGGATCGTACGGGTCGTGTGCGGGTCGTGGCAATCGGTGCAGCGGATCCCCTTGTGGAACATCTTGCTCTGGATGAATGATCCGTACACGTAGTCTTCGTCCAAAACCTGGCCGTCGGCGAAATACGTCGCCCGTTCGATTAATTCATTGGCATAGTGGTCGTAGTAGTTGTCGCCCGGAAGAAAACCAGGATGTACGTAACGGCGACGTGAATGGCAGGGAGCACAGGTTTCAATCTCGATCTGTGGATCGGATTTCAAGTCGACCAGCCCGAACCCCCGCTTTCGATCCCAGAACAGCGAATTCTGGTTCGCTAGATCGACATGCACACTGCCCGGCCCGTGACATGCCTCGCAGCCGACATTGATCTCGGACCAGGTCGTGCGGTATTGGGCCGTGTCGTGATCGTAGTTTTTTTGAAGGTTGGTCGAGTGGCAATCGGCGCACATGTTGTTCCAACGCTGGGCCACGCCGGTCCAATGCAGGTCGTCGTCCGGGGCAAGTCGTTCCTTGACGTCCGGCGGCGGCAGATAAAACCACTCTCGCCGCTCGGTGTCCCACGTGATGCGCAGCACCTGCACGCGAGCCACTTCGTCGTCCGCATGATCGTCCGTCCGATCGAACTCGACCATGTACTGCTGCAACGGTGTGACGCCGAACACCCACTGGATCTCGAAATCGTCCATCTGGCCATCGGGGCCTTCGGTGTGGACCATGTACTTCCCGTCGCGGCGAAACAATCGCGAGTGGATTCCATGGTGCTCGAAATGGACGTCGTCAAAATCACCCAAGACCGTTTCCGGCGTCGCCAGGTTCATCGCCAGATCGTGATGCGACCCTCGCCACAATTCATAATAGTCCTGGTGGCATTCGATACAGCTATGGCTGCCTACATAAGTGGCGACCACATCGTCCGGCAGGTAACGCCACCAATCCGCAAAGACCAGGCTGCCGCTGATGACGGCCACCGCGACCAAGGTGAAGACGATGCGTGAAGGCCAACGAAGGGGGCGTTCGGGCTGTGGGACCGGCTTTACTGCCACAGTCTGACTCTGTTTTTTTGTCGCTCTTCTTCTTCTGGCAGCCATGAAATTCTGCAATCCGGGGGGGAGTCAATCGTGATGGGCGATGACGAGCCAAAGGCGCTGGGTGAATGTATTATGCTCGAACGCCGCCGATGGTTCAACTAGCGAGGAGATCGCTCGCGATCTGTTGGTGGCGAGGATCGTGAAGCTAAGGAACGCGAGAAATTGAAAACCAAACCAAGCTCTGTCAGAAAACCTGTGACAGAGCTTGGTCTTTTCCGTTGGGAACACGGGCTAACGATCGCCCTTTTGAGTTTCCTTGTAGAACATCATCGTCGGCGAACCTCCGAAGGAGATGGCCATCCAGGCGGCTTCGTCGATCTGGTCTTGGGAGAAGCCTTCCTGGCGAGCCTTCTTGACGTGGCTCTTGACGCACGGTTCGCAACGAGCCAGCACGGACAGCGCGATCGCGACGATCCGCTTGGTTCCAGCGTCCAAGGCGCCGGGTGCATTGGCCGACTGGAGGAAATCGAAGAATTTCTGCTGGCTCTCGGCGACCACCGGTTGCTGACCGCTCGCATTGGGTTCGCCAAACTCGCTCGGCCCGCCACAACAACTTTCGCTCATTCGTCTTGCCTCGTCAAAAGAAGGTCCCACCTGGTTCACGTCTTCCGCGATCTTCGCCGCACGGGGCGGCCGTTGGATCGGGGTGGCTGCGGGCATCGTACGGCGCCCTTCGCCTCGTACAAAGATTCGGCCGCTCCCCTCGCCAATCACTCGACCGATGACTGCTGCCGCCGCGCAACCCTCGGATCGCAACGCATCGATCAACGCATCGGCCGAAGACTGGGCGACCGCGATCAGCAGCCCGCCCGACGTCTGAGCATCGAACAGGATGTCCAGCGCGGCTGATTCCAATCCCTGGCTGGCAGCCAAAGCTCCACCGCTGGACTCCTTGTTCCGCTCGACGCCGCCCGGCAAGATGTTGTCCGCCGCGCATTGCAACACGCCCGGCAACAACGGCACATCGTCCCAGAGGATCTCGACATCGACGCCAGCCGCCGAGGCCATCGCAGACAAATGGCCCATCAGTCCAAAGCCGGTGATGTCGGTACAGGCATGAGCCTGGAACTGGACCATTAACTCGGCAGCCCGCTTGTTCAGGGCGATCATCGAGCAGGCTGCGGCCTGAATCCAATCCTCAGACGCTCGGCCGATCTGGGCTGCGAAGCCCAGGATCCCGGTGCCGATGGGTTTGGTCAGGATCAGCCGGTCGCCCGGTTGTGCCCCGGCATTCGAAGCGATCCGCTGCGGCGCCACGATACCCGTGACCGCGAAGCCGGCTTTGATCTGCGGATCATTGATGCTGTGGCCGCCGATCACCGCCACCCCCGCCTCGGCCATCTTGTCCAGCCCGCCGCGGAGGATCTGATGCAAGATCTCGTCCGGCAACACGCGGGCGGGGAAACCGACGATCGACAATGCGGTCAGAGGCCGGCCACCCATGGCGTACACGTCGCTCAAGGAATTGGCCGCCGCAATCTGACCGAAGACATACGGATCGTCGACCGAGGGCGTGAAGACATCGACCGTCTGGACCAACGCGGTGTCTTCGTCCAACTGGTACACGCCCGCATCGTCTCCCGCCGGCATGCCGATCAGCACGCGCGGGTCCTCGGGAGTGGGCAGCCCCTGCAGCACGCGGCGCAGCGTTGCCTGGTCGATCTTCGAGGCACAGCCGGGACTGTCGACCAGTTCGGTCAGCCGTATCGGCCCCGACGGTGGCTCGAGCCGCTCGCCAGCGCACGGGCAGATGTCTTGGTTCAAGAGCAGATCACAAGGACAAGGCTTTTTGGGGTCGCAGATGCAGTGTCCCAATTGCTTGGACCGCTGCATCACTAACCGGCGTTTTTCGAGGTCTTTCGTAGCCAATGTAGTTCACAGCACCGAATGTTTTGAAAAGGATTTGTCAGAAAACATCCGCCGGACGCGGTCGCGTCGGACGACAGGTTCCCCAACGCTAGTCGACCCAGCATAAGCGGTCCTCCAGGCGTCCGCAACCCAAGCGGAAGGAATTAGAAAAGCTGCCGCAGCAATCGAAGAATTGGTCCGATCAAGCCAGGATACACACCCGAAGGTGTTTGGGTGAACGTGACCTGAACGCGCAGGCACGTTGGAGACTTGGAGCATCTGGAATCGGCTGAGGATCGCTCGCGCTGATGAGGACTGGGGGCTGGTGATCAAGTTGCGAAGCAAGCCAACACGACCATGACCGGGCGGGAAGGCTTTCGAATTGCCTCGCTTCGGCCAGTCTGCTAGAATTCTGCGGGCCTTGAGCGTTCGCGGGCAAACTACGGCCGGAACGACCCGCGTGATCTGGGTTACGTTTCTTCCACTTGAAGGATGCTCCTGATGACCATTTCTCTAGCTTGACTCCGGAATTGGAGCAGCGATTGAAGCAAGCAGCCGAGCAACAGGGGCTGTCCGCAGATGCGCTGGCCGTGCGATTGCTGGAACAGCACCTGCCACCTGCCGAACGGCGAGCAGAATTGGTGGCGTTGCTGCAGTCCTGGATCGACGGCGATGATGTGGCCGAACAACAAGAAACCGGCGAGTACCTCATCCGCGTCCTGGACGAAGATCGTCTTTCGAACCGGAAACTGTTTCCCCTGGAACTGAAAGGGGTGACATGGTGAGCCGCGTCGTCTTGTTGGATGCGGGGCCGCTCGGCTTGGTGACCAATCCCAGCATTCCGAAACATCTAGCGCCACAACAACGCAAGTGTCTCCGCAGCCGATGAAGCTTTACTGACTGACCGGTACGTCGTTTTGAATCAATGGCGCTAGCCGTTCTCCGGCTACCCTTCTGCGTGATCGACCTCGGATGTGCGCCGACACGGTGCACGGGCTGGTTGGTTCAGCCATGAGGTGGTGGGAAATTGGCCAGGCGTTGCGAGGCCAGGATGGCGGCGCCCAGCGCACAGGTGATCTGCGGGTCGGAGGCGATCGTCACGGGTTTGCCCAACGCGACTTGGATCGCAGCAGCCATACCCGGCACCAGGGCGACGCCGCCGGTCAGCGCGATCGGCTCGGGCAGGTCGCTGCCGGCCATCGCGGCCACGCGCGAAGCGATGGCTGCCTGGACACCAGCGGCGATGTCGGCCGGCGAGACATCGGACGCCAGCAGGCTGATGATTTCGGTCTCGGCGAAGACAACACACATGCTGCTGATCGTCGCGCCCGTCGGGCTGGCCGCCGCCAATTGGCCCAACGCCGGCAGCTTGACGCCCAGCCGTGTCGCGACGACTTCCAGGAACCGACCCGTTCCGGCGGCGCAACGGTCGTTCATGATAAAGTCTGCCACCCCGCCATCGGGTCGCAGTTGCAGGACTTTGCTGTCCTGGCCGCCGATATCGATCACCGCCCGAGCTGCGGGCACGCACCGGCGCACTCCCCAAGCCTGGCAGGTGATCTCGGTCACCACCGCATCGGCGATGGGGATCAGCCGTCGCCCGTAGCCGGTCGCGACGATCGCGCCCACCTGTGTCCGATCCAGGCCATGCTGGTCCAGCAGTTCCTGCAACAACTGATGCGCCAACGCGTCCTGGTCGATTCCTTGATCCCGTACACCCGCCGCCACCATGCGATCGGTGTCGTGATCGATCAACACGACCTTCAAGGTCCTCGATCCAGCATCGATGCCAACGCAGAGCGTCACCGGCGAATTCTCCCGTCCTCCAGAGCGTGGTCTGCCAACAGCCCCCATGAAAAGACCTCAGCCTATCAAAGCTTCCCGCAACGGAAAAGGTGACAGGCACCAAATTTGACAAGCATGGGCGTTCTGGGTAAACTTAGTGAATGCCAAGATCATCACGATATGCCCCGGGTGGAATGATTTATCATGTCCTCAACCGCGGAGTTGGCCGCCGTAATCTGTTTGATAAGGCGGACGACTTCGAGGCATTTGAACGTGTGTTGAAAGAAACGTTATGCTTACGCTCGATGCGCGTTTGTGCATACTGTTGGATGCCCAATCACTGGCACTTCGTCTTATGGCCTGAACACGACGGGGATTTGCCCGCTTTTATGCAGCAGCTTACCAACACGCACGTGAAGCGTTGGAAAGAGCATCGGCATGAGACGGGTTACGGTCCGCTGTACCAGGGACGTTACAAGTCGTTCCCCGTGCAGACGGAGGGTTATTTCTATCAGGTCGTTCGCTACGTCGAGCGAAACGCACTGCGAGCCAACTTGGTAGAGCGGGCTGAGCAGTGGCCTTGGTCGAGTCTGTGCCCCGGCCGGCACGAAAGTAACCGCGAGATTCTAGCCGCATGGCCCTTGCCTCGCCCGGCCAACTGGATCGATCTGGTCAACGAGCCGCAAACGGAGGCCGAATTAAGAGCCTTGCGTCATTGCGTACAGCGGGGAACGCCATGTGGCGACGAAGATTGGGTGGTGGCAACCGCTGGTCGGCTTGGGCTTGAGACGTCATTACGGCCGCGTGGCCGTCCTAAGAAGGCCACCAAAACCCAGGCGTCATCCTAAGCCTCCTAGACTGCCTGGCATCTCCAAATTTGGTGCCTGTCACCTTTTCTGCAGCTCGATCAGGGCTTCCAGCCGGGTGCGGAGACTGGGTTCGAGGGCGTCGGTGATCGGGGGGACTTCGATCTCGATGACGGGAATTCCTAACCGGTCGCGAACCATGTCCGCGATGACCAGCCCTTCCAGACCGCAGTGACTGGCGCCGGGGATCCGGGAGATGACGACGGCTTGGGCTCCGAACCGACGTATTTCCCGGCAGATCCGCTGGCTGCGATCCTGCGGGGGACCGACCATCGGGTCGGCCAACGCACAGCGTGCCAGCGCTTCCAATGGCGGTAGATCCTCGGGGATCAAGTCCAACGCGTGACAGAACAAGTACTCGGTGCCGCAAATGCGCCCGCCGACGTCTTCCAACAGATTCATGACTCGCAAGTCGGCCACCGGATTGACCCAAAAAACGCGTACGGCATGCTTGGGCAAAACGCCCAGCCCGGCCGTGACGCGCGCTCGCACCTCGGCCAACAACTGCTCCAGCACATGGATTGATTCGGGTTGGTCCGAGCAGAAATGGATGGCCAGCATCTCGGCCACCAGCATTTCCAAGGCTGGCAGTGGGCAGGGCTCGGACGTATAGCCCAACCAACGCAATTCGCCCAGCAACTTGCGGACTCGATTCGCGGCCCCGATGCCGGCTCGAAGCTGCCGATCGCCTAACGGCTGGCCGGACCAAGCCTGCAGCGCGTCACGGACACGCGTCAATTCTGCTTGCACCAGCGCGACTTGACAGGCCGGCGCGTGGAATCCGCCAGGCAACGGGATCGCTGGTTCGCCCGGTTCCGGCTGACGCCGATGCGGCACCTCCCACCAAAGGATCGGATGGCCCATGCGTTCCAGCCGTTGGGCCAATGCCGACACGTCGTCGCAAGTGGCTCCGACACTGCAGGTCAGTAGATCGGGTAGCGGGAAATGGGCCTGGTTGGCGAAGGCCCCCAGCATCGCACGGACCGGACAGAACGAATCGTCGATGCCCAGCGAATCAGCGGTCTGCAGCACGCGAGTCTGATCCTCCATCAGGCACGGCAGCCACCAGGCACCGTCCGGATAAAAGGCGACCACGCGTCGCAGGGCATAGGCCATCACGGGGATCGTGCCCAGATCCTTCACCGTCCCCAATATCTGCCAGCCCACTTCGCGTGCCTGCCGCAAACGCTGCTCTTCGGTCAGCAAGAAATTCCATAATTGCAGAGCTGCGGCCGAGTTATCCAGTTGTAACCGCGTCAGTCGCCGATCCCCGGATTCGGCATGGCGGCGCAGCGGCCCGCCATAGGCCGGCTCGTGTAACCCCGCGTCGACCAGCTCCGCGTAACGTTGGTCCCAATCCTCCAAGCTGATCCGCCGTGGCGGATGGTTCATGGCAACATCTCCAGGAAGGCTTCGATTCTTCCACGTGTGCGTTCGGACGAACTGGCTTCGCTGTCCGATGCATCCAGATCCAAAACTGGCACGGGACTGCACGCTTTCAGCACCGCGACCTCGGCGTGCCATAGATCGCACCATAGGTAGCGGCGGAGGATCAGACCGTGCACGTGCCGCGCGGATAATTCGCGGCTCAGGTACTCGTACAGCATGTGGTTGGGACGGCGAAAGACGTCGGGGATCGTGCCGAAATAGGCGTCGGCCAATTCGCTCAGCGGGTCGCGGCGAGTCGATTCGGCCGAAAAAACGCGAGGTAATGTCCGCTCGCCCCACTCCGTCGCGTCCAGGACGATCCGGCCACCCGCCTGCTCGATCCAGTCGAACAGACCATAGTCGGACTCGGACAACGGCCCGCCGACCATCGCTAAACGCAGGGGACCGCCTTGCCTAAGATCATGATGTGGTCGGCAGTCGGAGGATGGGACCGAATCGGCGACGCTCGGCCATTCGTTCGGCGCCGCCGTCTCGCGGACCGTGATCAGTGCGGCGGCCAAATCGCGTCCCAATAACCGGTCGCGGATCCCTAGCAAACGGGCTCGAGCACCATCGAAATCACGCATGACTTCCGCCAACGCTTCGTTCGAAGGTCGCGTGCCGCCCAGTGCGACCAGCAGACGGCTCAGCCGCTCTAGTTCCGCCAGGTACAGCGACCGAGCGGTCTCGGTTTCCCAAGTAGACGGGACGTTCATCAGGAACGTGGGAAGCCGGCGTTGGTACTGCAGCCAGGACGCGGCGTACCGCATCTGATCGCAAGTCGTGGTCAGCACCACCGCCGAAGCCGACGCTCGCGCGGCGCTGTCTACCACGGCCGCTGCCAGCGGGCAGACGCCGCGACGACCTCGGAGTAGGGAACCCGGCTCGCCGCGCCGGTCCACGTCGCAGTCGGCCGCGTCGATCCGACGTGGATCGCACGCTCGCCACCAGATCGGCCGAACCCCGTGTGCTGCCAACCATTCGACGGGAACCAGCGGGCTCGCGTACAGGATCGTATTCATCGGCGGATGGTCTCGAACAAGGCTTCGATCCGTACCATGATCCGTGCCGAATCGGACGGGGAGTAATCGGTCTCGATCCGAAGATACGGCAAATCCAGTTCCTGCTCGGCGAACCGCTTGATGCGGTGCGATTCCACATCGTAGGTCAAGCAGGCTTGCCAGATCAGATCCACGATGCATTGCGCCCGGTACTGGACGGCTAATTCCCGCAGGAATTCCAGACGGCGGTCGTTCCGGGTCATCACCGAGCAGGGCAGGTGAAAGTACTTTTCGGCCAATGCTTGCAGTGGATCGGCTGCGTTCAGGTCGACGTCCTCCATGATCGGCTTCAAGCCCGTACAGTTCTCTGCGGCCACCACCAATCCGCCTGCGTCTTCCAGCAACTGCACGACGCGTTCCGCACCGTGCACCGTCGGAACGCCAGTCAGGAGAACGCGGACTCGCGAATCGCCCGCCTGCTGGTCGCGATACTCGGCCAAAGCCCGCTGGTACTGCCGGAAATCTTCGCACAGGCCCGAGATGCTGCTCTTGAAATCCAGCAGTTGGCGACCGGTCAGCGGCGGCGAATCCGCTTTCATCAACGCAGCCAACTCGCGGCGCAACGCCCGTTCTCGGTTCATCGTGGCGATCGCGTTCCGCAAAGCCTCCTGTGTGATCTCCGTCTGGAAACGCTGCTCCAGGAAGCTGCGGAACTTCTGCAGTTCGCGCACCCAGTGTTCCAATGCGTCGGGATCATCGGCTTTTTGCGGTAATTCCAGCACATACATGGGCCGTGATTCGGCCATCAATTCGTACATCTTTTTTTTGCCGTCGCAAGTCGTCTCGGCGACGATCAAGTCGGCCATTTCCAGGAAGGGATTATTCCCTTGCAAGTGATAGCCGAAAGTGGACTTGATCAGCGGGCACAGGTTGGCAGGCAGGTACTGTTCGGCCGCGGCAATGGTCTTGGCCGAACCGCCGCATAAGCAAACGGGAACGGCGCCTGCCGCCATGATCAGTTCGCGGGGGGTGAATTCGCAGAGGATGCCGACGATCGGGCGTCCCGCATCCTTGGCGGCCTGAGCGTTCTGCAGACAATTCTGGATCATCTGCGCGAAATACTGCTGTGCCGTCGGTTCCTGATCGTCGGGGACTTTGCCAGCCGCCGCGCAACAATCCGCAGCGTCGTCGGTCGCCCGCGTTGTAAAAGATGTCATGTTTTCCGCCTGGCTACGAAGATACCTTGGGCGATCTTTCCCGCATGGGCCAGTTGTTGCAGGCCCACCATCTCGTCAGCCATCGCTTTCAAGCCGACGTTGTCGAAATCCAGGATCTGCAACGCATCGTACGTCAACTGCATGTTCAGCATGTTCAGATACAGGTCCACGTGCGGAGCGAATCGTCCGGTATCCTCGGCCACCAGGACCTCGCAACCGTGTTCGGATAACAGTTCGGTGTAGCCCTGCAGATCCTGGATGCTAGGAAACTTCATAAAACGCAGCAACCGGACGGCTTCGTCTTCGGTCAATGGCTGGCTGCCTTCGATCCAATCGGTAAAGGCGATGATGCCACCGGGTTTGACCAACCGCGCCGCCTCGGCAATCAATTGGCGTTTGTCCACAACGTAACACCATGCATCTTCGCCCCAGACGAAATCGAAGCTGCCGTCCGGCAGTCCGGTCTGGCAGGCGTCGGCCATCGTGAATTCGATTTGATCGGACAGTCCCTCGGCCTGGCACCGTTGCTGACCCTGCTGGATCACTGCGGCGGTAGCGTCCACACCATGCATGCTGGCCACTTGAAAGAAGCGAAGCAGAAATCGCATCCCTGCACCGTGACAGCAGCACAGATCGATGCCCGACCAACCCGGCTGGATGCTGGCCCGCTGCGCCAAGTCCAGGGACGAACGGAATCCGCCGATGTGAATCTGCTGGCCCATGATCAGCCCCCAGAGTTCACCTTCGACTCCGCTGTAAACCCGCTGTACCTCGGTCAATCCGATATTCGTAACCTGCTTCATCTCCGTTTCCTTTCCAAAATAGAACGGCGGCCGTATCTATTGTACCCCATCCCGGTCGAGAGCTAAAATAAGCATCCGACCAAGATTTTTCGTCAATCATGGTGATTTTAGAAGAGGAACCTGGATGATGTCGCATGACCGGATCAACATCACCTTGGGAACGGCCGGACACATCGATCACGGCAAGACAGCCTTGGTCAAGAGCCTGACGGGCTGTGAGACCGACCGCCTGCGTGAGGAAAAAGAACGCGGGATGTCGATCGATCTGGGATATGCTCCTTGCATCGTCGGAAATTTGGAGGTCGGGATCGTCGACGTGCCCGGCCACGAGAATTTCGTCAAGACCATGGTGGCAGGCGCGGCGGGGATGGACGGCGTCATCCTGGTCGTCGCGGCAGACGATGGGGTGATGCCGCAGACCCGCGAGCACCTGGATATCTTGACGCTGCTGGGTATCCGGCACGGCTTGGTGGCCTTGACAAAGATCGACCGTGTCGCGGCGGAAGATGTGGAGTTGGCACAAGCCGAACTGGCCGACTTGGTTCAAGGGACTTTCCTGGAAGGCGCACCGATCTTGCCCGTTTCGAACGTCACCGGCCAGGGTTACAGCCCGCTGCTCGAAGCGTTGGAAACGCTGGTCGCACAAATCAATCCGAAAACCACGACCGGCGTGTTCCGTCTGCCCGTCGACCGGGCGTTCTCCGTCCAGGGTTATGGGACCGTCGTGGCCGGGATTCCGGTCTGCGGCCAGGCTCAACCGGGCGACGAGGTCGTCATTCTGCCTCAGGATTTCGGCGGCCGACTGAAGCGGGTCGAAGTGTACGGCCGCGCCAGCGACACAGTCATGGCTGGGCAATGTGCCGCGTTGAATGTGGGCCACTGGGAATCCCAGGCGATCGGTCGAGGCGACACGCTGACGTTGCCCGGATATTTTGCCCCCGAATCCTGGTACGTTTGCCGCCTGCGGTTGCTTCCCCGCGATAGGCTGCGTTTGAAACAGGGCGGCGCCGTGCGATTCCATACAGGGACGACCGAAGTAAATGCCGCCATTTACAATCTGGGGCAAGGCGAAGTGGGCGAACCGGGCGAGTACTTGATCCAGATCCGTACCCAAACCCCGATCATCGCCGGACCGGGTGACCCTTTCATCCTGCGGCTGCTGTCGCCCATGCAAACGGTGGGCGGCGGCACGATCATCGAGGCCGTCCCGCGAAGACTGAAGCGGACCCGCACGCAGCTTCGCGAGGAACTGGAACAAAGAGCCCAGGCGATTGGCGATGACGCCCGGTTTGTCGAATACTGCATCCGCACCGCTGGGGGACTGGCAGCCGGCGAAGCCGAAATCGCAGTTCGAGCCAAAATTCTGCCAGACCGGTTGCAGGAAATTTTGGCCAAGCGGATGCGGGAGCAAAAACTGATCGGCATCTCCGCCGGCCGATACCTGCACCGCGATACGGCCGACACCGCTTGCAGCCAGGTGCTGGAGATTGTCCAGCAACATCATCACGACACCCCCGACCGGCCGGGCATGACCTTCGAGGAACTGAAAGGGGCGACCCACTGGGACAAGCCCGTGCTGGACGCGGTGATCGTCATGCTGAAGAACGACGGACGTCTGGTGGAACGGCACAATCACCTGGCGTTACCATCGCACGAGACCTCGCTATCGGAACGCGAGGCCGAGTACTTTACGCAGATCGAGACGCTGTTCCGCGAACAGCCTTTTCAACCGCCGAGCGTCGAGCAGATCGTCCATGCCACGGGAATCGGAAAAGATGCCGTCGAGAAGACCCTGAAGAACCTGCGCGACCAGGGCCGCTTGATCTGGGTCGGGCAAGGATTGCTGTTCCACGCCCAGGCGATCGAAGTCGCTCGGCAACGGCTGATCGAGCACCTGCGCGAGCAGGGCCGTTTGGAGAGTGTCAAGTTCAAGTACCTGCTGGACACCACGCGCAAGTACGCTCTTCCGCTGCTGGACTACTTCGATCGCACCGGCCTGCTGCGCCGCGACGGCAATACGCGGTATCTGAAATAGCCGCGTCGGTCCCGACGGCAGGTGTCCCACGACCGGAATCGAATGGTGAAATGATGGGTTGGGCCGGAATCGTTGTTTGGCGCCGGTTCGGTTCGCAATGCAACCGGCGGTGTTTCTCGACGTCGGTCATCGCCTGTCGTCGCGTTGCGACTGGTGCTCCATGAATCGGCACGTCCACCATGGGTTCGCACCCATGGCTATTGCCTGCCGTCGTGTTGCGACTGGTCGTAAACATGGTCGGCCTGACCTGAGTCGCAAAGCGACGACACCGGACATTCCCTTGCCCGAAATTCGCTTGCCCCTGCCTTTCTATTTTCCGACCTCGCAGGAGACGTAACCGTTGACAACCGAAATCGCAACCTCGGGGGTTGCGTTTTCACCCGTCGTGTC
>SKVE01000174.1 GCA_007129635.1 Planctomycetaceae bacterium | reverse complement strand
CGCACGCTTGCCTTTTGTGCCGCGAAGTCTTCCTGGGGCGTCTCGACACAGGTGACCGTCAGCTCCCAGACGTCGCCCGGCACATCGCTGGGCAGCATCACATAGTGGCTGTTGACCAAACCACGCCCCGGAAGCTCGCCGGTCCAACCGTCCGGCTCGGTTCGATAGCTGACCAATGTCTCGGTCGGCCGGTTCGTGGTCCATGCCACCATCATGCGGCCTGGCAGTTCCCCGGGTTCATCGGGAAGATGCCAGGTTGTGAAGTTCTCGATAACCAGTGGCGGCACGGCGGGCGTCGCCGTGGTCAGATGTACGCTGTGAAAGGCCACAGCGCTGCTGTGCGCCGCGCTGCGCACCTGGATCGGTGTGCCCGGTTCAAGCTCGACCGGTTCCTTGCTGGTATGCACTACGTCCCCGGTACCGCGGTGCCCCACGACCGTTCCGATCTTTTCGCCAGCCACCAGCACATCCAGTCCGGCAACGCCGAACAGCGAAGCGGGCGGATCTTGGCCAGCCTTGTCGCGGGCCAGCATCGTACGTCGAGTGCGCTGCAGTGCCTCGGGGTTGCCGCTCATCACCAACCCCACATGGTAACGGCCCGCCACGGGCGAGCGCCAAACGACCGATTCATCGTCATCACCGATCCCATCCAAGTCATCGTTCATCAATGCCAGGAACCCGCTGATCTGCGCGTCTTCAGGGCGCAGACGGACCGTGCCCTCGGCGTTCCAGATGTTGTGGGCCAGCTCCGCAAAGTTAGGCATCGTTAGGTGAGCGAACCCGGTTTCTTTGGGCATCGGCAGACTCGGCAGCTCGCGGTTCTTTGCTAGAGGCACCCTGACATAAGTCCAAGGCGTGGATGCCGACGCGACGACCTGGCCGGCCTCGCGACGCTCGCCCAGTAGCCGTAGCCGGAAGTGCGTTCGATCGTCGCGCACGTTTGCAAGCACGTCGTCTGTCACGTAGACCGTATTGCCGACGATCACGCCGCGGACCGGATAGCGATCGTCCGGACGGATATCCGGGTGGAAGAAACGCGGATCGTTGTTGCCTTGTGAAAAGCTGTACATCATGTCCGTGCCAGCGACATGCTCCGACCCCTCGCGTCCCGTGGAGCGATCATCATCGATATCTGCGTAGATGTGCAGCACGGTCTCTTCACGAGGGTACTCTTGATCCGCCGTGTCCAGTTTGATGACGAAGCGATTTTCGGCCACATGCCCGACAAACAGCCGAGCAGGTGTGGGAGCCCCTACGCCTCGTGAGCTGACACGGATCTCGATCTCCTGCAGATGGTCCTCGAAGTCGGGATGTACCCCGAGGTATTCGACCAGCTCTCGATGCGTCATCGAATCCGGGTTCTGAGCCATCAGCAGCAGGGGCAACGCCGCCAGCAGCACTCCCACGATCGCCGTTATTCGCATGTCTTGCACGATCACTCCTAACGCGGCTCGGCCGCAACGTAAGTAGGCTGAGCTTCATTCCGTTCGGTGGGACCGCATGCATTCGGCCAAACAAAGACGAGCCCGCCTCGTGCGCATTCTACGACTAACAACTGTGTCCAACGGATACGGTTTTCGCAAGGGGGTCGGGCGTCGTTTTCGGCCGAATTGGCACAAAAGTGTCTGGCCGAATCGAACCAGGAGCTGGCAAGAAAGGTGGCGGCGAATGAACGGCCGTGGGCTTTGAATCCCTGTCCTGTTCGTCCGTCCAAATCGCGTCGCGTGTCCCACGGACTCGCGTCCGTGGCTATCACATGTCGTCGCTTCGCGACTGGCACGCCTATCGCCAGCAAAAAATGCCTGTCCTTTTCGTCAGCCGCCGAAGCCGCTGTAACGTTTCACGCCGCGAGCGAACGCGACGCGGGCAGCGATGATAAAAAACACGACCCAACCGGCCTGGATCATCAGGCCCTGTACCAATTCGGCCCCCTGAACCTTGCCCAGAAACACGGCGGCCGGGAAGAAAGCCAGGTATTTCAGGGGCATCAAGTTCACAATGCTCAGCCAAGGTTCGGGCAGCATATCCAACGGGAACATGTGTCCCGACAAGAAGAAACTCAACAGCATGTAGATGAACAACAGCGAGGTGACTTCCAAGAACCAGAACCCGATCAAGCCCAACGTGGCTTCCAGGAAGAAGCCCAGCAGGAAGGCCATGACCAGCGTGGCGAGGAAGATCAGCAGGGTGGTGCTGTCCGGCCAGCCGTCGACAAAGAAGCCACGGCAAAGGTAGAAGACCAGAGCGAACGGCAGCAAGGCGACCGAGTAGTAAGCGATCTTGTGCGCGATGCGGGTCAGCAGCAAAAAGCCGATCATATCGACGGGCTGGATCAGGTACTTCTTGACCTCGCCGTCACGGATCTGTCGAGCGATGCCGGACGCCAGGCCGGGCATGCTGGAAAAAGCGCGGCTGACCATCGTCAGCAGGTAGTAGGCGACCATGTTTTCGAAGCGATACCCGGCGATACTGCCCTCGGACCGCTGTCCTTCGCCAATCGATTCAAAAACGGCCCACCACAAGAAGATCTGGGTGATGATCGGCAGGAATCGCATCAACGTCCCCAAGGCGAAATCGCCGCGGTAGACCAGACGCTCTTCCAACGCGATTCGCAGGATCGTCCACCAAGTGACGGCTCGACCAATCATCGGGCACTTCCTCTGGCCGAGGGAACCTGGTCGAGACTCGCGGTCTGGTCGCTGCCTTCGACCGCTTGCGAAAACAGATCCGCGATGACTTCTTCCAGCGGCGGATCTTCGACGGCCACATCCTCGATCGTGTGCTGAGCCAGAATAGCCGCCAAGGTCCCGGCGACGGCCGGACGGTCGATCCGCAGTTTGACTCGCGGCGGTTGAATCTCCAAGACCTCGCCGAAGCGATGGAAACCGTCGGTGCTGGCCGTTTCCGCCAACTGCAACGTCACGATCTTATGGCTGCTAAAGCTGTCACGGATGCCCGACAGCGAACCATCGTACTGGATGCGTCCATAAGCGATGACCACGACGCGACGGCACAGCGCGATGATGTCCTTCATGTAGTGGCTGGTCAGCAGGATGGTGACGTTACGTTGCTGCTGGTATTCCTTCAGGAAGATCTGGATGCGGTGCTGGGCGACCACGTCCAATCCGATGGTCGGTTCATCCAAGAACAGCACGTCCGGCGAATGCAGCAGCGCCGCGATCAGCTCCATCTTCATCCGTTCGCCCAACGACAGTTCGCGGACCGGTTGACGCAGCAATTGTTGGACATCCAGCATCGCGGTCAATTCGTCCAAGGTTCGGGTGAACGCATCCGGAGCGATGCAGTAGATCTGTTGGTGCAATCGGAACGATTCTTGAGCGGGCAGATCCCACCACAGTTGGTTCTTCTGGCCCATGACCAGCGCAAAGCGGCGGCGGTAAGCGTTCTCGCGCTTCCAGGGGACGTGACCCATGACCAGCGCCGATCCTGAGGTAGGGTTGATCACGCCGGACAGCAGCTTCAAGGTCGTTGTCTTCCCCGCGCCGTTGGGGCCCAGGAAAGCGACGAATTCGCCCTGCTGTACGTCCAGGTCGATGCCGCGGACCGCCCGGACTTCGCGATATTCGCGTCGCCAAAGCCCGCGGAACGACGCCATCAGCCCCTCACGCTTCTGATAGACTCGGAACGATTTCGTCAAATTGCGCAATTCGATCAAGGCCATCCTGCTATTCGCCTTCCCCCAACGCGACACCGATCAAGTCGTAATCCTTCGTCGCGACAATCTCGCAGGGAACAATGTCACCGACCTGCAACGAGCAGGGTCCGCCGGTGACGTAGACCAACGCGTCGACGTCCGGAGCGTCCGACGGGGAGCGGCCGATCCAAACATTGTGCTCGCCCGCAACCGGCGCGTCCAGGATGACCGGTCGTTGTCGCCCCAATTGATGGCCGTTCCATTGGAACACGATCTCCTGCTGGGCGGCCATCAGACGTTCACGCCGCTGCTGCTTCACCCAATCGGGCAACGGATCCGGCAGATGGATCGCCGGCGTGCCCGGCTCGGTCGAGTACGTAAAGACGCCCAGTCGTTGAAATCG
>SKVE01000353.1 GCA_007129635.1 Planctomycetaceae bacterium | reverse complement strand
TGCGGTTCACGGGCTGAGCGGTCCTTAACGCACCGGCGGCCGAGCGAACGTGTCGCCGCCTGTCGGAAATTCGTCCACATCTCGCTGATGCAAGAACCCTTTCAAAGCGATGCTCAGCGGGTCATCGTCCGGATCGCAAAACCCCGCGTGTAGATGGCGACGCCAACCTTCTGCAAGTTCATAGACCCCAGACATCTCACCTCGTTCCCGATCGGCGTCTCGCAACGCTTGCAGGTAGGAATCGACGCCCTGCGTCCGGTCCAGCCAGTCTTTCTGACTGGCATGGCAAGCCAGCATCTGAACCTTTTGCTCGATCACCGACGACGTATCAACGAAACAGTCGGGCCAGATCAACTGTCGAAGTGGATCACGATTGCCGTACGGTTGCGCGTGATAGACCGTGACCTTTTGCGTGATAATGGGCCGGTCGGGATCGACGGGAAAATTCGGCATGCCGCGGGTAAAAGCGGCCGTGACGGCCAAGCGACACGCGTTGGTGTGGTCCTCCATGTAATCGGCCGGCGAATGCGTCAACAGGATCTCCGGGACGACTTGACGCACGACCGAGGCGACTTTGGCCAGTAGGGGCTTGTCGTAGAAGATCTCCAGGTCGTCACAGAGACTCTCGTGATGCACGGCCCCAATCGCCGCACAGGCGGCTTGCGCCTCCCGACGACGGACTGCCGCGATCTCGTCACGCGGCAGGGTCATGCTGCCGCAACAGCCCGAAGCGATGTTAAGATAATGGATCTGATAGCCCGCATCGCGCAATAACATCAGCGTGCCCGCCATCAGGAACTCGATGTCGTCGGGATGAGCCGCAATAGCCATGGCCGTTTTCGTCGTCATGGGCAGATTCTCCTTGTCGGTCAACAAAGGCGTCGGTCGACTGCGTCGGTCCGGCAGGAACGGAATAAAATCAAATATCGAGCTTTGCATCGGATTGTACCTTTGCCGTCGACACTTGACGAGCGGTGGGATGTTTTCGACCAAGAGGATTCGAGCGGACGTGACCGGCAGCACGGTTGCAGCAACAAACGGTCGAGGTCAGAATGTTGCTAGTAGAACGACAAGCAGATGTTTGATCGGGAACTTGGACCGTCGTGAAAGGAGCCTCGGGATGCCATCGAGTCCGCAGATCTCGCGTCGCGGTTTGCTGATCGGATCCGCCGCAGCCTCTGGAGTGGTGGTCCATCGGTTCGCATCGGTCCCAGCCGACGAGACGCCAGGCGACCGGATGCCGGTGATCGATTGTCATGCCCATCTGTTTCATCCATCGCGGTCGGATCATCTGGAGATGGATCGGCGATTGATCGAGGCGGCGGACAAGTTGGGCATCGAACGCTTGTGCTGTTCGATCCTGACCCCAAAACGACCGGCGACCGTCGAAGGATTCCGCGAGTGCAATCGGGCATTGCTCGCGGCGATCGAACGTTATCCCAATCGGATCTTGGGCTACAGCTACGTCAACCCGGGGTTTCCTCGTGAGGCGGTGGACGAGATTCGGCGATGTGTGCTCGATCGCGGATTCATCGGGGTGAAACTATATAACGAGTATGTGTGCACCGATCCGATCGTGGCCGCGGTGGTCGAAGCGGCGATCGAGTTGCGGGTACCCATTCTCCAGCATGCCGGGCGCATCCATCACCCGTTTCCCGAACAGCCCAACATTTCCGATGGCGGCGATCTGGCGGAATTGGCCCAACGCTACCCGGAAGCTCGGCTGATCTGCGCCCATATCGGCGGCGGCGGGGATTGGGAATGGACGATCAAGGCGCTGCGGCACGCCCAAAACGTCTACCTGGATACCAGCGGCAGCGTGACCGACGAAGGCATGCTCGAAATGGCGGCCCGCACCGTCGGAACCGATCGCCTGTTGTTCGGCTGCGACATGTCGATGACGGCAGGGGTAGGGAAGTTGATGTCGGCCGACCTGCCGGCGGAAGAGAAACAAAAGATTCTGGGCGGAAACATGCTGCGATTGCTGGCCATGCGGAGTTGAAAAGATGCTGTTCGATGTGAATGCCTACCTCGGCCACTTTGCCTTTCGGCAATTGCGGCACAATACGGCGGACGGTCTGCTCCGGCAGATGGATGCCAAGGGGATCGATCGGGCGCTGGTCTCCAGTGCCAGCGCGATCACCTACCGCAACGCCCAATCGGGCAACGAGGAACTGGACGAAGCCGTGCGTGGTCATCGCGATCGGCTGATCCCGCTAGCGGTTATCAATCCGGCGTACGCGGGCTGGGAAGACGATCTGAAGACATGCTGCGACCAGTTCGGGATGCGGGGGTTCAGGCTTTACCCCAAATGGCACAATTACGCGCTGACCGATGCCTGCGCCCAGCAGTTGATCGCGGCGGCGGCCGAGCAGAATCTGTTGGTCTCGATCCCGATTCGAGTCGAAGATTATCGACAAAGGAGCTGGCTGGTCAATGTTCCCGATGTGCCGCTGGCCGAAATCGTCCCCCTGGTCAAGTCGCATCCGAAGGCACGGTTCTTGCTGGTCAACGGGCTGGGCTACAGCAGATCACCCCTGGGGCGGAACAGCGATCAGTTGCCGGCCAATTACTGGATCGAGATCTCGCGCATCAGCGCGCTGTTGGATAACGAATTGGGACAATTACTGATCAACCTGGGACCTGACCGGCTGGTCTTCGGCACGGGCATGCCGTTCAAGTATCCCGATCCACCGCTACTGAAACTAGAAGTCCTCGATGCACCTGGGGAGTTCAAAGAGCGAATTCGCGGACGTAACGCCGCCGCGCTGGTCGGCGGATGACCGCCGGATGTGTTTCGTACCTGTTTCGTGCAAATAGAAGGAGACCGTCGATGAAGATTGCCTTCTGCTGGTTGATCGTCCTTTGCGCGCTGCCCTGCGCGGCGGCAGAGCCCACATGGATCGAGATCGAGGGCCAAGTGTATGGTGCCCAGCCCGATGAGCGAGGACCGATCGGTGGCGGCAGTGGGTACGTTGCCGTGGTCACCCAAGGCGATGTGACGGCGGGCGATCTGGACAGCTTGCTGGAAGCCTTGTCAAAAGCGGAACCAGGCCAAGTGGTGTTCATCCCGGGTACCGTGGAAATCGACTTGACCACGCGAGTCTACATCGAACAACTGGTGCTGGAAGTGCCTGCCGGGGTCACGCTGGCCAGCGACCGCGGTAACCATGGATCGCCCGGCGCCTTGCTGACCAGCGATGCGTTGAACACCCCGATCATGATCCGCGCCACGGGGCCGGACGTTCGGATCACCGGGTTGCGGCTCCAAGGCCCGAACCCCAAACGCCACCTCGAACATCACCGTCGAGCCTTCGGGCCGGGCGGCGAGGGGCATACTTATTATTACCGCTTCCCGACGCAGCGCGGCATCGTGACCACGCATGACCGATTGCAGGTCGATAACTGTGAACTCGCCGGGTTCGGCCATTCCGCCGTCTCGCTGAACCAAGGCGTGGAACACCGTGTCCACCATAATTTTATCCATCATTGTCAATACAACGGTTTGGGCTATGGCGTCTGCCTGGATACGGCATCGGCCGTGATCGAGTTCAATCTGTTCGATTGGAACCGTCATTCGATCGCGGGGACCGGGCGCGTTGGCTGCAGCTACATTGCCAGGCACAATGTGGAATTGGGCACGTCGCTCAGCCACTGCTTCGACATGCACGGCGGGCGTGACCGAAAGGACGGCACCGACATTGCGGGCACCGTCATCGAAATCTACAACAACACCTTCCGCGCTCCGCAGACCCCGATAGTGATCCGCGGCGCACCCGAGCAGAAGTGCGACGTGTATCACAACTGGTTCCCGATGCATCCCAAACCGGAACAAGCTGTCCGGGCGAGCTTGAGAACCAACATCGGCGAAAACGTCTACGGAACATCGCCCTAGAGAAAAAAGGGGGCCGGACTCTTTTTTCCGGCTCGCCGCGCCGGACTCGACCGATCGCTGCCAGATCCGTTTCCAAGGGATGCTGGCCGCAGTACTCGCGGATCCATGCCAAAACCCGTGGACCGCACGTTGCCGCCTACTGCAGGCCGATGCCATGGCCACCTCG
>SKVE01000650.1 GCA_007129635.1 Planctomycetaceae bacterium | reverse complement strand
AGCGGCCGAAGTGCTGATATTGATCCCCGGAAAACTCGGCTCGGCCGGCGTCGACGGTTCAGGAGCCAGTTGGTCGGGGATACGGATCGTCCCTTTGCAGTACGGACACGCGCGTTTGCTGCCAGCCAATTCTTCCGAGACTTTCAAGGATTTTTCACAGTGGGGGCACTTCAGCTTGAAATACATGATCTCAGCATCCTTATCATCGCTTGTACGCCTGACTGCAGAAGCTACAATCTGCAGATACTCGCTGCGATGCGGCGCATCACGCCTCTCGCGACCGGCACGTAAATCATACACTTTTCGGCAACGGAAAGGGAGCATGGATGAACTGCATAGTCCAGGCCTGGGGCAGCGATCCAGCCTTGGTCGATGATTTGGCGGCACTGATAGTGGGGGCGCCGTTTTGAAATCGGAACCTCCAGTCCGCCGATCCCATCCGATGCGCTGGCTGAAGAACCTGGTTCGTTTGACCCTTTTGGTGCTGGTCACTATCGGTATCTGGCACACGATCGGCCAGGCGACCGAGGATTTGCAAGCTCAAGGGTTTGAACTGGCACAAATCCGTCCGGGCTACCTGCTGGCTGCCGGGTTCTGTTACTTGGCCGGTCTGCTGCCCTGCTGGTGGTTTTGGCATCGCACGCTGCAGGCCATGGGCCAGCGGCCGACGTGCCGCGAGACCCTCCGGGCCTTTTACATCGGGCATTTGGGAAAATACGTACCTGGCAAAGCGCTGGTGGTCGTCTTGCGAACCGATCTGGTGCGAAGTCCACGAGTCAGCACTTCGGTGGCCGCGACCAGCGTCTTTGTGGAAACGCTGACCATGATGGGCGTGGGTGCGTTCATCGCAGCCGCCCTGTTGGGCGCGCTGTTTCGCGAACATGTCTGGCTGATCGCCTTAGCCCTCGGGTTGATGATCGCCGCCGTCGCGCCGACTTTGCCACCCGTTTTCCGTGGGCTAGTACGACTGGTGGGGGTGCGTCGAGTCGATCCGGATATCGACGCGGCGTTGGCGGGCCTGGATTACCGTTTGATGTCTTTCGGCTGGATCACGGTGGCTGCCGGGTGGTGCTTGCTGGGCGTGAGTCTCTGGTTGGTGCTCCACGCCATCGGGGCCCCCGTGACGTTCACGCCTGACCACCTGGCGCTGGTGACGGCCTGCGTCGCGCTGGCCATGGTGGCTGGTTTTTTATCGCTGTTGCCTGGCGGCATTGGAATCCGAGAATTCGTCGTCATGACGCTCTTGGCCCAGCCTTTTGGGGCCGGCGCTGCGGCCGTTTCGGCCATCTTGCTGCGATTGGTCTGGTTGTTGGGCGAAGTGATTTTGGCGGGCGTCTTGTACGTCTGGCGGCCGCCCGCGGAACAGATCGAGGTACAGGAGTCGACGTGATGAAAATGCAAAACCAATCCGCATGGTCAGTTGGCCGCAAGCCATCTGCCATCTTCCCCTGGCAATCTTCGGAAGGTAAGGTAACGTGATGATCAGCGCAGTGATCCCCGTGTACAACGAAGTGGACAGCCTTGACGAGCTGCATCGCGAATTGAGCGAGGTGGCGGCGGCGCAGGGTTACGAGCTGGAGATCATCTTTATCGACGACGGATCGGATGACGGTTCGTGGGAGACCATCGAGCGGCTGGCGGCCCAAGACGAACGCATACGCGGCATCCGTTTCCGCCGCAATTTCGGCAAAGCGGCCGCGTTGACCGCTGGGTTTTCCGAAGCGCGAGGCCAGTATGTGCTGACCTTGGATGCCGATTTGCAGGACGATCCTGCGGAAATCCCTCATTTCTTGAGCCAGATGGAACAAGGGTTGGACGTCGTCAGTGGTTGGAAGAAGGTTCGCCACGATCCGTGGCACAAGGTCGGGCCGTCGCGCATTTTCAATTGGCTGGTCGGCCGGATGACGGGAGTCAAGTTGCACGACCACAACTGCGGCTTCAAGTGCTATCGTCGCGAGATTTTCGACGAGGTTCGGCTGTACGGCGAGATGCATCGCTTTGTCCCGGTGCTGGCGGCGGCGCGCGGCTGGCGGGTGGGCGAGATCGTCGTGCAGCATCGAGCGCGGAAGTTTGGCCAATCCAAGTACGGATTCCGTCGCTTCGTCAAGGGGTTCCTGGATCTGCTGACCGTCTACTTCCTGACCGGATACGGCCAGCGGCCTCAGCACCTGCTGGGCACCTTGGGCTTGATCAGTTTCCTGTTGGGCGGCGTGGGCGTGTCGATCCTGACGATCGGGTGGTTCGTCACGCGTCTGGACAACTGGGGCCTGGTAAATTGGACACTCGAGGATTTAGAACTGCACAAGCGCGCCATCTTCTATTACTCGATGGGCGCGGTCCTGCTGGGCGCTCAGTTCCTGACGATCGGCTTTTTGGCCGAGCAACTGACGGCGTATCGCATGCAGGACGCATCGACCTACTCCGTCAAGCAACGCATCGGTATCGCTCGACAATCGGCGACCGATTCGGCCCAGCAGTAAAGCGTGCGATGATCGTGATGAAGACGCTCGGCAGAAGATCGGTAGAACACGAAATAGGGAGCTTGTGAGAACCACAAGTCAAGCATGAGTGAAGACAACGTTGCGTTGCGCAAAAGCATCTATGTCCTGCTGATCGTGGCCGCTTGTGGCAGCATGACCGGCCGCATCTGGACCGTGCAGTCTTCGTTGGGGGAGACGCCGTTGTTGAGCGCCAACGACCGCAGTCGCTGGGCGACGATCCGCGCGCTGGTCGACCACGGCACTTACGAGCTGGACGAGGTGATTTTCCTGGACGAGGCCCAGACGCGACGCAACCGCGAATGGTACTCGATCGACATGGTCCGGCATCGCGGTGCCGACGGTCGCGAGCACTATTACTCCAGCAAGCCGCCGCTGCTGGCGACGATGGTGGCCGGTAAGTACTGGCTGCTGAAGCAGGCGACCGGCATCACTCTGAGCGAACATCCTTTTTACGCAGCACGATTTCTGCTGGTCACCACGAATGTCCTGCCCATGGTCGTCTATTTCCTCGTACTGGCGTTGCTGGTGGAAAGGCTGGGGACGACCGATTGGGGACGATTGTTCGCGATGGTCTGCGCGACGTTCGGCACGTTCTTGACGACGTTCGGCGTCACCTTGACCAATCATCTGCCAGCGGCGATCAGCGTGGTGATCGCCATCTGGGCGGCGTTGGCCATCTGGCGAGACGGGCGACGGCAGTGGTGGTTGTTCGCCATCTGCGGTTTTTTCGCTGCGATGACGGCGACCAACGAGTTACCCGCATTAGCGCTGTTCGCGTTGTTGGGCGCGGCGTTGCTGTGGCGATCGCCGCAACTGACCTTGATCGGCTTCGTTCCTGGCGCCTTGCTGGTCGCCGCGGCGTTTTTTGGGACGAACTACATCGCCCATGGTACCTGGCGTCCCCCTTACACGCATCGACAGGACGGGCCGATGGTTGTCCAGGTGCCGGACATCACCACGGCTGAGCTGGAAACGGGGCAAGTGCCCGCAGCGATTCGCGAAGCGCTGGCCGAACATGATCTGCCTGTATCCGACCAGGCGAAGATTGAACCCCGCTGGATCGGGGAAGGGTGGATGTTATGGGATCCGGCGGACCATCTCCGGCTGGCCGTGGTGGTCGACGATACGGGGGTGCGAGTTCATCGTTGGGACAATTGGTACGAATACGAGCGCAGTTATTGGATCGACGAGCGTAAGACGGGGGTAGACCGAGGTGAACCGTCGCGTTGGGTGTACGCCATGAATGTGCTGGTCGGACATCGCGGGATCTTTTCGTTGACACCGATCTGGTTGCTCAGCGTCGTCGGTGCTGGCTATTGGTTGGTCCACCGACAAGAATCGATGCGAGGTTTCGGGTTGCTGGTCTTAGGGGTATCCGGGATCATCCTGGTCTTTTATCTCATGCGTCCGTTGGCCGATCGCAATTACGGAGGCGTCTCCTGTACGTTCCGCTGGATGATCTGGCTGACCCCGCTGTGGCTGGTCGCTCTGCTGCCTGCCGTCGATCGCATGGCGGGGTGCCGAGGTTGGCGAACGCTCGCCGGCGCGATGCTGCTGGTCAGT
>SKVE01000988.1 GCA_007129635.1 Planctomycetaceae bacterium | reverse complement strand
GGAAACGGGGTCGGGTCTCATTTGTGTCGATTTGCCGCGTCGTGCGACCGTTCACCGGTCGGGACGGAGGCGTTTTGGGCGGCCAGGGGGACGTAACGTGGATTCCAATGCCAGACGCTTCGCCGTGGCCTGCTGCCAGACCGTTTCGCCGAAGGGAGTGCCAACCTGGGCGCTCCGGTTGACTCGGTGCCACAAGCTCGAAGTGCTCGTCTTCCTGAATCGGAAACGACTTGAACCGCCCTTGATACCGTGATGCAAGAGATCGCCCGGAGGATGAGCCGTGGAGCAAGCTGATCTGTTGCGCCGGGCCATCGATGTCTTGGAGGATCAGCGCATCGTCTATCTGCTGGTGGGTTCCCTGGCGAGCGGAGTGTACGGCGAGCCACGCCGGTCAGGTTAAGAAGTTGGACCAAGTTGGCTGAGCGTTGCGCGCGTCCAGCGTCGGCTTCTGCTTCGTTCCCCGACTGCTTCCTGCAGACACATTAATCTCCAGCAGATTCAGGGAGGCCAACAGATTGAGGTCATTGAGAATGGAATAGAACCCGACAACCGCGCCAGTCAAGCACGAGTTGCTTCTTCCAAGAGTAGTTCAATCTAAAATCCCGATCTGCTGGGCTCCCTGAATCTGCTGGAACCCCGAATCATGACAGACGAAAACCAGTACCGGTATCGTGCGGTTCAATAGACCAGTCTGCGGAAATCGTTGATCCGGTGGAAGGTAATCAGGTTGCCGTCGTGGGCCGAACGGCACAAGTCCCCGACGATGATTGCACCAAAAAACATACCGAAATACGGCAATACACGCCACTAACCCCACATAACTATACTCCGACACCCACCCAATAAAGGTGAGCCATGAACAGGGAAAGTCAGTCAATATATGGCAGTAAGCGGCAGAAAACGGGCCAGTAGGTTTGCAATCTTGGCAGCCACGGTTAAAAATTCTTATCAGTTGTACGATCGACCCGAGATCGCTCCACCTGCCTTGCCGTAAGTCGCGGCTCCGCGTCTGCCGCAGCCGTCGTCTTCCACGCAACCCTAACCGTTGTTCGATATCAGGATTTGACATGCAAACGAAAATCGCCTTACTTGCCGCGTTGCCCGAATGGGTTTCTCGCGTCGCTCTTGGCGTGCTCGTGCTGTTGACGGTGGTGCCATGGCAAGCCACCGGGGCTTGGGAGCGTCAAGACCCCGCTCAGGCAGACGCGGCGTCGCCACCGCCACTGGATCTGGAGGCTCTGGCGTCTCCGGTATTGCTGCGCGGCGACGAGGCTCGCGCTTACCGCGATCCGGCGGTCGTTTATTGCGACGGCGTGTTTCATCTGTTCTACACCTACAATCCGCCCCCGGATCCTGACGGCAGGGTGTACTGGTACACGGCCGTCAGCACCAGCCGCGACCTGCGGCAATGGACCGAGCCTCGGTTGCTCACGCCTAAGGATCAGACGCTGAACTATTCGAGCCCCGGCAACGCGATCCGCTTCGGCGGTCAATGGGTATTGTGCCTGCAAACGTACCCGATCCCCGGCGTCCGCAGCGGTGATCGGGTGCGTTACGGCGACGCCTCGGCGCGCGTGTTCATCATGCGCAGCCGCGATCTGGTCGAGTGGAGCGAACCGGAACTGCTTCGAGTCAAGGGGCAAAACGTGCCCGTGGGGGAAATGGGCCGCATGATCGATCCTTATCTGATCGAGGACCACCAGGAGCCGGGCAAGTGGTGGTGCTTTTTCAAGCAGAACGGGGCCAGCCGGGCGTGGTCGCGTGACTTGAAGACCTGGACTTTCGCCGGCCATTTCCCGGCGGGCGAGAACGTTTGCCTCATTCGGGACGGCGGCCAGTACGTGCTGTTTCATTCGCCTGCCAACGGGATCGGCGTCAAGCGTTCGAAGGACTTGGCCAACTGGCGCGACGAAGGACTGCTGACACTCGGCCAAGCCGAATGGGATTGGGCGCGCAACGGCCGACTGACCGCCGGGTTCGTGCTCGACCTGCGCCACGACCCGCGCGTCGGCAAGGCCCTGATGTTCTTCCACGCCTCGTCCTTGCCCGAAGACCGTGGCGGCTTCTGGCAGCGTTGCAGCATCGGTTTGGCCTGGAGCGACGACTTGAAGCACTGGTCCTGGCCAAAGACGGACGCCGTTGGGATCAGGGACAGTGGCCAGTAGCGGTAGTCTCCTTGACGGAGAGGCTGTGAAAAAATGGGCCTGGCTCCGAGCGGAAACGGCTAATTCTTATCAGTTGCTCGTACAGTTCTGAAGTGGAGTTCAGCCGGCCAGGAGTTTTGTCAATCACGGTCGGGTGCTTAACAGCAGTTGGCTCACGTTGTTCCAGGACCGCCGATCAGATCAGCAGGCTCAGCAGATCGAGTTCCTCGGACAGGGGCTCTAAGTCGAAATCGTGAACGACCATCGGCCGATCATCTGCAGCCTGTTCGGTGAAAACCTGATCGACCGCCGAGATCCGATTCGCGTCTTCCGGGGCCATCGTCGCGGAAACAAGGGGCGAATCCAGCGAGAGATCGTGGATTTCGTCAGACGGGATCACGGAACCGACCGTCATCGGAACCCTCGGCTGGGTCTCCATCAGGGCCAAGTCAGCCAGGCCGGAAGCATCGCCTGCCATCGATTGCATTGGGGCGGATTCCCCTTCGCCCTGAGAGAATCCGCTTTGCGGACTGTTCAGATAATTGATGACAAACAACGCGTCGGCAGCGGTCAAGAACCCGTCGCCGTTGGCATCCCAGAACGGTGGAGGCGAATCGGCACCCGTGGGTGGCGGTAGCAGCCGCGGATCGCTTAGATTCAGTTCGTTGATGATCAGCAGCACGTCCAGCGGTGCTACGAAACCGCTATTATTGACATCTCGAGCATTGACCGGATTGCGCCACGGCCTCTGTTCCTTCATCGCTTCTTCGACAAGCAATTCTTTCAGCGTGTCATAGTTGCCCGAATTCGCCAGATCATTCTGGTTCAAATTCATTTTGGCGATCTTTTCATTCGCGCCGTTCAGCACCACCACATCGCGAAACGACATACCCCACAGATCCACGCTGGCGTCGGGAGAGTCGTTGCCATCGGTGTCTGTGTCCTGCAGCCAGGGGATATCCCGTCCGTTGGTGGCGGTTGCGTTGCCGGCTTCCTGATTGGGTTCGTTGATACCGATCAATTCGATTTTAAGCAGCGGGTACGTCTGCTGCAGCTCGTTCTGCATCTGATCCATATAATCGTACTGGTTCACGCAGTAGCCGCAGAACGCAGCCCCTAGGTACCACGCAGAGATCTTTCCCACATAATCGCGGGGCGAAACTTGCTGCTGGAAGGTTGCTGATGTCGAATTCTGATCGGTCAGAACGAAATCGGGCATGGGCCCCGATTCCCCCTCGGCCATCAATAGCCCGACCGCTGCTCCGTCGAGCATTTGCCGTTGTTCCAGTGCTTCCATGCCCAGGCGTCGTGACCTGGAAGAACCGTGTCGTCTCGAACCGATGTTGCCCTTGCGAGCCGCTTTCCGATGCGATGGTCTAAATGCCATGATCGTCCCTGTCCTTCATCTGCTGCGTGCGTTTCACTGATCAGACCTGCCCCGATAGGATGTTTATCTACCTTAAAAATACCGAAAATCCAGTCTGCGTCAACATTTTTTATGGGTAAGCACCGTTCGAGAAATAACTAACGCATTTTCTGCCCCCTCACCCTGCCCTCTCCCACGAGGGGCGAGGGACATTGGACAGTTATTTCTCGAACGGTGCTAAGGGGGTTTCATATCTGATCGAGTCTTGTGGAAGCGCACGCCTGCGGTATCCCCACAATGGTGAATCCATCTTTTGCTAATCGAGCGGTAACGGGGGTCCCTAGGCCGGCTTGAAGGCATTGATGGTTCTTTTCAGCGACGATCCCGGCAGCTTCGATTACCTGGACGACCTCGCGTTGGCTGGCTGCTGAGGGGTACGTTTGTTCCAATTCTTCCAGGGATTCGTTCCGCCATCGGCGGCGGATGATGGCCAGCATTCCGGAGACGATCGACGCTTTGCCGTAGCCAAAGATCTCCTGGTAGCCGCCGCGATG